>JABWCR010000017.1 GCA_013359125.1 Armatimonadota bacterium
CTTAGGATCGATTCGTACTCAGTTTTGTGCTACATTCGCGCAGATTCCCGTTCAGCTTGCGGTTCCAGGTCTTTTGCCAGGCGGAAGCCTGGCGTTCCGGGAGGCGGTCTCGCGCAAAGGGCGCCAAGGATGCTGCCGGAATGGGGGCGATCCCTGTTGCTTCTTAGGCGAAAGGAACCAAGCATTCGCCGGGGAATCACTTCGGTGTTCATGGCACTCTTGGGCTTGGTCGTCATCGCAGCGGCGGTCTATCTGGTCGTTCGCCGAGTCGATGTGCGGCTGGCGCTCATCCCAGCGGGTCTGCTGATGGGTTTGCTGGCGGGCGATCCGTTCGCCATCGTTCGTACCCTATTCACAACGCTGGTCGATCAGAAGTTCGTGATCCCGATCTGTTTTGCCATGGGTTTCGCCTATGTGCTGAGGGAGACGGGCTGCGATAAGCACCTGGTGCGGCTGCTGGCCAACCCGTTGCGCAACGCCAAAGCCGCGCTGATACCGGGCGCGGTGTTGGTCGGTTTTCTGGTCAACATCCCCATCATCAGTCAGACCAGCACCGCTGTTGCGATCGGCGCCGTCTTGGTGCCTCTAATGATGGCCGCAGGCGTCAGTCCGGTCATTGCGGGCTCAGCGCTGTTGCTGGGCGCATCGGTCGGCGGCGAACTGTTGAACCCCGGCGCGCCCGAATATGGCACGGTAACCGTAGCCATCGGCGAATTGACGGGCCAGACGGTCAGCCGTTCGTCCATGCCGAAATATGCATTGCCATTGTTGCTCGTGCAACTCTCGGTCAGCGCCGCTGTTTTCACGATCATGAGCTGGCGATACGAGAAGCGTCAAGAGGGCGCCAAGGCCGAGCCCCTCGAGTCATTCAGGCCGAACCTGCTCAAGGCGATGGTGCCGCTGTTTCCTATTGCGCTGTTGTTCTTGACCGCCGAACCGTTCCGGCTCTTTGCGCCCTCTCCCGATTGGCTGGTGGGCGCGAAGGAGGTCGCCGGTCTGTCGGACGAGGCGGGCGCAAGGAAGAGCGCCGAACTGTTCGACAGTCGTTGGATCGGGGCGGCGATGCTGTTGGGAGCGCTGGTCGCCATGGCGACGGCTCCCAAGGCGGCACTGGGCGCAGGCAAGGCGTTTTTCGAAGGGATGGGCTATGCCTACAAAGAGATTATCGGGATCATTGTCGCGGCGTCCTGCTTTGCCGAGGGCGTTAAGCTGATCGGCGTTGGCGAGTTGTTCAGCCAGTTGGTGGGCGGTTCGCCGCAGACTTTGGTTCCGGCGTCTGGCTATGTGCCGATGCTGTTTGCGGCTCTCAGCGGTTCGGGCATGGCGTCTACTCAGGGTTTATACGCGCTGTTCGCCGAGCCCGGCATAGCGCATGGTTTGAACTTAGAAAGGTTGGGAGCGATCGTTTCGATCGGTGCGGCGGCGGGGCGCACGATGTCGCCTGTCGCGGCGGTCGCGCTGATGTCGGCCAAACTGACAGGCACCGATTCGCCCGAACTGTGCAGACGGGTAGCGTTGCCCTTGATCATTGGGCTGACCGCCACGCTGCTATACGCATTGGCGCTTTTCTGATATAATCCGCGCAATGGCGGAGATAACGGTCGGGATTGCGCAGATCGCGCCGATCAAGGGCAATATCCAGGCGAACTTGGACAAGGTCGGCGCCTTGATGCGTCAGATAAGCGACGAGGGATTGGAGGTCGATCTGCTTACGCTGCCGGAGACCGCTACGACCGGCTACTTCTTAGAGGGCGGGGTGGTCGAAGCCGCCTTGGATGCGCGATCGCTGGCGAATATGCTGGCGCAACAGTACCAATCTTCTGGGCTTCAGCGCGCGCTCGATGTGTCGATGGGATTTTACCAGAAAGAGAACGGCCACCTCTATAACTCGGCGATCTATGTCGAACTGCCGTCGGGCGAGATCAAGCACGTTCATCGGAAGTTCTTCCTGCCGACTTATGGCGTGTTTGACGAGGAGCGATTCGTCAGCCGAGGGGTTCGCATAGAAGCGTTCGATACGCGCTTCGGGCGGGGTGCGATGCTGATCTGCGAGGATGTTTGGCATTCGGTTTGCGCGACGATAGCGGCGCTCAAGGGCGCCTGGTTTATCCTGGCGCCGGTTGCATCGCCTGCGCGCGGTTTTGGCGGCGAGATTCCAGACAATCTGGTTCAATACGAGCGAATTGTTGGAAGGATGTCGGAGGAGCACGGCCTATACACAGTGATGACGGCGCTGGTCGGATTTGAAGGGGGCAAGGGATTCTCGGGCGGTTCGATGCTGGCCGCGCCGAACGGCGAAGTAGCGTTGAAGGCGCCCATTGGCGAAGAGGCTCTGGCTATTGGAAAGATGAGTTTTGACGAAGTCGAGGTCGCTCGCGCGCGGCTGCCTTTGTTGAGCGATTTACAATCGGCGCTGTGCGACGTGATCAACCAGATGTGCTCAGGTGCAATTGTATACAATCAAGATCGAATGGAGGAGTAGAGATGAAGACGATGACTTTGCTTTTGGCTTGTTTGGTTGCCGGAATTGCTGTTGCTCAGCCTAGTATGACGCTGCCCGCCGAGTTGAAAGCCCTGGATTGAATGAAGGGAGAATGGACGGGCGCCTTGTCGTCGTGCCCGAGGTCTCGTCGAAAGTAACGGCGTAGTCTTCGCCGTCCGCGTCGAGGGTCGTGTCGTTCTCCGCAAAGTTGCGGTCGTTAATTGATGTCTCAATCCCTTCGAAACCCCCATAGGCCTTTACTCCGTCGGGGATTTCGATCTGTTCTAGATAGGGCGTCGTGTCGTCGCCGGCGACCCAGACCGAGTCGCCCGAGGACGAAGCGGCGAGCGCGGATCCGATGGCGGCTTTGGCGTTGGCCCAACTGAGGCCGTTGTTCGCGTCGTTGCCGTCCGGCTTCTTCATCCTGAGGGCGTTCTACAATCATGGGGAAGGTCTTCGGGCGTAGGAATCCTGGTCGGCCGCGTGGGTACACCAGAGACAATACATGCGGTGCGGTTTGGATATGACGGGCAATTTACGCCGTTGACGCCGCCTGCTGCAAACAGTTCGCGCATTCTTGCCGTGTCTGGCTTGGTAGGCGTCGGTAACGTCCAGAGTTCTGGAGTGGGGAGGGCCATATTGTGGAACCTTCAGACCGGCGACTATCAGGCGGGTTGGGCCTACTGGCCCGCGCGCAAAGCGGTCTTGTGGCACGGTTCGGCCGAGTCGGCGATGGAGCTTCACTCCTTGCTGCCTCCCGAATACACCCATTCGGAGGCGGAAGGCATCGAGGTGGACGCCTTTGGCAACGTTACGGTCGTCGGATGGGCCTACAACGGCATGCATGGTCGGAACGAGGCGATCGTCTGGCAGATGGCCGTGCCCGAACCCGGCTCGCTGACCGTCCTCAGCTTTGCAACCCTCTCCGCCCTAATTTTCCGCCGAAGACTGAAAGCGCATCGCATACCAGGCGCAAAACGGCGCGAGAGGAGTTAGGAGGCGGGTGGGGAGTTCCCGCCTCCGTGGGGGTAGGGGAGGTGCGACCAAGTCTTCTACACAACTCTGCCCCCAACCGCATTATCGGTCGTGCGCTTGCGAATTATCAGACTTAGCGCCCTTAGTACCGCCGGCGTCCTCGCCGGCCCTCCTCCAACCCAGACGGGCCACACCCCAAGTACCGCCGGCGTCCCCGCCGGCTTTCCTCCAACCCAGACGGGCCACACCCCAAGTACCGCCGGCGTCCTCGTCGGCTTTCCTCCAACCCAGACGGGCCACACCCCAAGTACCGCCGGCGTCCTCGCCGGCCCTCCGTCGGGTTCTGATAGTTAAGGAGATCCTAAAGACGTTCTTGACAGACATACTGGAGCATTAGGTAGAGTCAGTTGTTGCATTTAGACAATGGCAAACCAAGAAGAGAAAAAGCCGATCGATTCGGATCCCTCTAAGCTGAACTTCGTGAGCCTCAAAGGCTCGGTGAGTATCCGCGACCGTAGATATCTTCCTCATTGGGAGAAGGAAGGCGCGACCTATTTTGTTACTTTCCGGCTGGCTAATTCAATGCCAAGGCATGTAATCGAACTCTGGGCTGAGGAGTTGGCGAACCTGGATGCTTCAGTTAGAAAATGGCAGATGATCAAGAAGATCGAGCGATATCTGGATATTGGCGGCAAAGGCTGTTTGTTGTTGGACGGTCGCTGTGCGGATATAGTGGCGGGCGCATTGCAGTTTTACGAAGGCGAAAGGTACATTCACTTTGCATGGTGCGTCATGCCGAATCACGTACACACGGTGTTCCAACTTTTGGGCGACCAAAGGTTGTCCAAGGTCATTCAGAATTGGAAGTCGTATACAAGCCACAGCATTAACAAGGTACTTGGCTCGAAAGGCGAAGTCTGGCATAGAGAATATTTCGATCACATAGTTCGAAGTCCACAGCAGTTAGAGAAAGCAATACGTTACGTGCAGACGAATCCGATGAGGGCGGGTTTGACGGATTGGAAGTGGGTCTATCCAAGCATATCGGATGGATAGGAAGGCCGGCGGGGACGCCGGCGGTACTCTGGCGTTCCAACGGCAAGGTTTCGCGCAGAGGGCCGGCGGGGACGCCGGCGGTACTTAGCTTCCGGCGGTACTCTGGCGTTCCAACGGCATAGTCTCGCGCAGAGGGCCGGCGGGGACGCCGGCGGTACTTAGCTTCCGGCGGTACTTAGCTTCCGGCGGTACTTTGGCAAGGGGGTTATGCGATCGCTTTAGCGATCATTCTGATTGCCAGAAGGATCATGGTAGCGGCAAAGATGCGCCTGAGGACGATCAAGGGCGCACGGGCGCCTAGCGAGCTTCCGATGCGCGCGCCGACCATGATGCCCAGCACAACCGGAGCGACGATATGGCCGAGCATCGCGCCCTTGGCCAGGTAGACCAAACCGCTGGCCGCGCCCGTTGCCCCGATCAGAAAGACGCTGGTCGCGATCGCCTTCCTCATGCCCAGCTTCAGCAGAAGGTGCATCATGGGCGTCTGGACGATGCCGCCGCCGACGCCCAAAAGCGCCGATACCGCTCCGGCGCCCATGCTCAGCCCCATCCCGATATAAAGGCGCGATCGGTCCCAGTCTCCACCTTCGTCGGAGGCGTCCTTTGACGCCAGCAACTGGATCGAAACGACCACCATTAGGACGGCAAAAAGACCGGCCAGGACGTTCTGTGGCGCCCAATAGCCTAACTTGGCGCCCAGAATAGCCCCGATTACGGTCGGAAGAAGCAGGTAGACGCCCAAATCCAAGTCGACCAGCCCTTTGCGAAGGTAACCGAGCGAGCCGACGCAAGAGGTGGCGACGACGGCTGCTAAGCTGGCTGGAATCATCTCTTTGATCTCGTACCCCAGCGCAATGGTCGCGACCGGGGTTAGAATGATGCCACCCCCCAAGCCAAGCATCGCGCCAAATGCGCCGGCCCCGAGCGCTGTCAGAAAGAGATAGAACTGCTCCAACTCATCCCCGGCGGTTTCGCGGCAACCTTTCGATAACCGGCGGCATGGGCGTCAGGGGCGGATGGCCCGGCGTTTGATACCAGTAGGCGACGCTGGAGTAGTCGTTCTCCTGCAAGTTCGCGTGGCCGTGCTCGATCGAAAGGCGAAGGGATCTTTCAAACATGACCGGGTCTTCTAAATGGAATCGATAGGAGGTGCACTGCCGGCGGTCGGGGAATTTGGGATCGCGCTCGGGGATCGACGTGCCCGCATAAAGATGGCCTCTCGGGTGCATGCCCCAGGCTTGGCAAAGATAATCTTCAGAGCCAGTCCCGTGCAGGGACGGAGGCCATGGCTCGCCATCGATAAAGAACATATCGTCGCCCTCGCCCCACCAGGTGTATTCCGGCTCTTCTCGAACCGAGTTGCCGATCGTAACTTTCTTAGGCAGAGGATCGATGTTATCGACCGACAGAACGCAACCGACGTAGTGTCCGGCGCCCTGGGTATCCAAGATCAGATAGTTGCCTGCATCGCTCAAGCAGGGTTCGTCCATCTTTTCCCAATAATTTTCGCCCAGCGCATAGAGGCTGCCGCGATCGGCTTTGGTCGGATACTCTTGGCGGTAGTGGGCGCAGAATCGCAATGCGTCGTCGTTCACGCGGTCGTGGGTTTCGTAGTCCACATAGTAGTAAAAGTGCCCGATGTCGCCGTCGCACTCGTTCAGGACTTCTATGCGGGCACCATCGGCAAACGGCATGGCGAAGTAACAGTTCATAGCCACGCCGCCACCGTATCTACCTTCGTTATCGACGTGGGTTACCGTATTGAGCGGGATAGAGTTGAAAGAGCGGGCAATGCCGTGCCCCATGCCGAAAAAGTCGCCCAGCGGGGCTAATACGCTCGGTTCGCTATTGCCGTCCCAATAGCACCTCAGGATGACCTTGCGCAGATAAAGATCGTCGGAGCATCCAACCGTGATCCAGACATGGCGGATAACGCCCGCGCCTTCGATTCGGGCTAACTCGGCGACCTCGCCTTTACCAATGGTCAGATAGTCGCGATTGCCGCCCGTTCTGTCCCAACTGGATTGTCTTTTGGTGCGCCCGGAACGCTTAAGAGTTAGTCGTCCCATCATCCCTGCAGCATAGTTCTCCATCCCTGCCTCCTGTGCGCATTAGGTTTCTCTGTTCGCCTCGGCGTTCCTACCGTCTACAATTATCCCGTGAGCGAGCTGAAGCAAAAACTGGCGGGACTGCCCAAGGCGCCGGGATGTTATCTGTTCAAGGACGAATCGGGTGAAATTCTCTACGTCGGCAAGGCGGCGTCGTTGCGGAGTCGGGTGCGAAGCTACTTTACCAAGTCGGCCGACCCGTCGAACAAGACGCGCCGATTGGTCAAGCGAATCACGGATTTAGAGTGGATTGTAACGGACAGCGAGTTAGAGGCGCTGATCCTTGAATGCAATTTGATCAAGAAGCACCGACCCTACTACAACGTGCGGCTGAGGGATGACAAAAGCTACCCGTATCTGTGCATTACGACTAGCGAGAAGTTTCCCCGTCTGATGGTAACGCGGCGGGTTCGACAGGATGGCAATCGCTACTTTGGGCCGTTCGCCAGCGCCTATGCCATGCGGCAGACCTACAACCTGCTGCACCGTGCTTTTACGCTCATTCCGTGCGGCAAGGTGTGGAGCGGCGAGGCAGTCCAGCGGCCGTGCCTGTACCATCACATTGGGCGATGCATGGCGCCCTGCGCCGGATTGGCGGATCGGGAAGCCTATCTTGCGGTCATCGAGGACGTGAGCGCGTTCTTGAAAGGCAAGGGTGAGAGCTTGATCGATCCTCTGAAAGAGAAGATGCAGGCGGCGGCCGAGGCGTTGGAGTTCGAGAAAGCGGCGGCTGTCCGAGATCAGATCGCTCACTTGGAAGAGGCTCTGCAAAGGCAGAAGGTGGTCAGCGCGGATCGGAACGACGAGGACGTGGTTGCGGTGGTGAAGGACGATCGCACCGCGCTGGTGCAAATGTTCTATGTGCGCGGGGGTAAGTTGGTGGGGCAAAAGTCGTTTATGGTTGACGGCGCCCAAGATGAGAATCCTGGATTGATAGTGCAGGAATTTTTGAAACAGTACTACCAGACTGCGCCGGATGTGCCCGATCGAATCTTGTTGCCTTATGAGATCGAGGAGATGCGGATCGTGCAGTCTTGGCTGCGGCAGAAGCGGGGCGCAGGAGTTGAGATCAAGGTGCCTCATAGAGGCGAGGGCGCTCAACTGATCGAGATGGCTGCGCAGAACGCCGAACTGTCGCTGAACAGCCTGAGGCAGCAGATGGAGGAAAGCGCGGAATCGGCCGCAGAATCGTTGGCCGAGCTTCAGGAGGCGTTAGATTTGGCCGAGCCGCCGACACGGATAGAGGCGTACGACATTTCCAACATTCAAGGCACTGCGCCTGTCGGCAGCATGGTGGTGTTGGAGGACGGCGAGCCTAAGAAGTCTGAGTATCGTCGGTTCAAGATTCGCTGGCATCCCGAAAGCCCGGACGACTTTGCGATGATGTCAGAGGTGATTACACGGCGGTTGAAGGAGGCGTTAGGCGGGGATGAGAAGTGGTCGCGATTGCCTCAACTGATACTGATCGATGGAGGCAAGGGCCAGTTGTCGGCGGCGCAAGAGGCCATGAAGAAGCTCGGCTTTGAGGTTCCTATGATCGGGCTGGCCAAAAGGGAGGAGCTGATCTACTTGCCCGATCGCTCGGAGCCGATCGATTTGCCAAGAGGGAGCAAAGCGCTCCACTTGCTTCAGCGGATTAGGGACGAGGCGCATCGGTTTGCACTGCAATACCATCGGAAAGTGCGGGACAAACGCGCGGTCGGATCGGTATTAGAAGAGATACCCCATGTAGGGGCTAAGCGGCGGAGGAATCTGTTAAGGCTTTTTGGCAGCGTGGAGCGGATCAGATCGGCCTCTGTCGAGGAGTTAGCCAGCGTGCCGGGCATGACGCGGCGAGTGGCGGAGCAGATTTTGACTTATCTGAACGAGGCCTGAAAAATACGTCTTTCGGCGTATGCGAGGACGTAGAAACCGGCGCATACTTTTTCTATGATGAAGACCATTATCGCTCTTTCGATATTGCTGCTTGCTTGTTCGTCGGCGATTGCGGCAGCCAAGACATGGACCGGCGCAATCTCTACATCATGGGGATTGGCGAACAACTGGAGCCCTTCAGGCGCTCCGTTGGATGGGGACGACGTTACGATCTCAAGCGTAACTGTTAGGCAGCCCACTTTCTCATCGGGCACGGTTACGCTCAACTCGATCTCTTGCTCTGGGACATTGACTATAACCGGCGGTTCTTTGTCGGTGTCTTTGGCATCGTCTATAGCCAACCTGAACTTGAACGGGGGAATCTTTGGAGGCACCGGCAACGTTCAGATCACCGGCAACTTCAACTGGACGGACGGCATTCTGTCTGGCACAGGGACTTTCTCGATTAACGGTAGCGCGACAGGCGTCCTCTCGGGCTCTGGGACCAAGACGCTGAGCAGCAAGACGTTCTCGAACAGCGGGACAATCAACTGGTCCGGTACGGGCAATATCGATGGATTGGGGTCCTCGCAGTTCATCAACCAAGGCACGGGCGCGCTGAATATTCAGTCGGCCGCGGATTTTACCGGTGCTATTAGAGTAGAGAACCGCAGGATTACCATCAGCGGCAATACCTTTAGGGGTCAGATGACAAAGTCTGCCAGTTCGGGGCTGACGACTATTTCTGGCGAGTTCATCAATAACGGCGATCTTCTTATTAACCTCGGTGCGTCGCTCCAACTCTTGGCCGGAGGGAGCGGAACCGGGGATTTCAGCCTCA
Source organism: Armatimonadota bacterium (assembly GCA_013359125.1). NCBI lineage: Bacteria > Bacillati > Armatimonadota > Armatimonadota bacterium. The sequence goes on from JABWCR010000017.1 coordinate 9,317, forward strand.
ATGGCGGCAACCTCAATTTTTCGGGCGGTACCTATGACTGCGATGCGGGATCGGCCGTGCATGGAGGCGGCCAAGTACAGGTATCCGGCGGAACCGTCAATGTTTCAGGCGTCTTTAATATGACCAGACCCCTGGCCAATGGGATTGCGACGGCGTGCACAGGCGGCACGCTCAACCTGCTCGCAGCCTCTACTTTGTCGTCGTTGGGCGCCCATACATTTGTGTCGTTAGGAACGTTAAATCTTAGCAGCGGCGAAACGGCGTTCGTCGAAAGGCTTCAGATTTCCGGAGGCACATTGACCGGTTCCGATCTCATCCGGGTCTCTGTGCTCATGGAGTGGTCGGGCGGAGCCATGACCGGGATAGGAAGAACTGAGATTCGAACGACTGCGGACTTGAATATCAGCGGGGCGAGTCTGAAGACAATGTCGGGCAGCCGCATCTTGGAGAACTACGGCGACGTCTTCTTTGCCGGAACGGGCGTCTTGGTGGGTTCTGGCTCGCCCATTATCCACAATATGCCAGACGCGGATTTTCACATTCAGACCGATTCGAACATTTCGGGCACTGGCACATTCAATAACCATGGGAACGGCTTTGAAGGACCTTTCGGCGAAGTGTTTAAGGAAGCCGGTCCGCTCAGCCACTTTGCGATCGAGTGGGTTTTCAACAACGACGGTCGGGTGGAGTGCCAACAGGGGCCTGGCCTCAGTCTCGCCGGAGGCGGCACTAGCTCGGGCCGATTTGATATTCTGACCAACTCGGCGCTGCGGTTCGAAGGCGGCATGCACACCCTCACCGATCAGTCGTCCATATTCGGCCCTGGGGCTTTGATCATGAGCGGCGGAGTGGCCAACATTTCTGGATTTGTAACGTTAACCCGACCCATGCCTAACATCTCGTTGAACGTGGCCAGTGGAACGATCAACTTTCTTGCGGCTGCGACCATTCAACAGATCGGCGGTTACGTAAAAATCCAAGGTGGGACCGCCAACTTTAGCGCTGGGCAGGTTGTTACGATGGAGCAGTTGGACATAGAGTCCGGAACTTTGACCGGCTCAGACACGGTAAAAGTAACCGACCTTATGAACTGGTCGGGCGGCACGATGCGAGGGTCAGGAAACACGCAGGTGGACGCAGGGGGGCACCTCAGTATCTCTGGCAGCAGCGTGAAGCGGCTTGACGACGCGCGCCTTCTCGAAACGCTTTTTGTATTAGGCGACACAACGATTTGGACGGGAACGGGCAACGTTGAGAGCGGCCCCAACGCGCGATTCGACAGTAGGGGAGACTGGAGAATCGAGACGGACGCCGACTGGCTGGGCGGCACGGTCCGGAACATAACTCAGATGAGAAAGATGCCTGGTTTTGGCGAAACCTTGTTCACGGCGAACGTTACGAACCAGAACCTCCTCATCGTGGATGTTGGCGCGCATCTTCGTTTTGGAGGCGCGTTTATTCAGTCGCTCAGTATCGCGAACACACGTTTGCACGAAGATGCGGTGTTGACCGGCCCGCCCCTCTTGACCTATAATGCTGGCGCGCTCAGGACCGATACCCTCCGAGAATCTCCAGTCGTCGGGATTCTCGACATGGTGGGATCGTCCCTTGTGCTGGGAGCAGACCCCAATGCTCCAGGAAGGTTGCTATTGGATGGCGGATTGCGCTTTGGTGCGAACGCGCGCCTGGTGGTTACTATTTTAGGAACAAACAACTCGAATCCTGATTCGATCGAGTTTAGTCAGATCATAGCGACATCCAATGCCGCTCCGGGCATCGACTTGGCGGGCCAACTGAAGATTGTCCGTAACTCCGCGTACCTCCCGACCGTGTGCGACACCATTCCGATCATCATGATGGAAGATTCGAGCGAGCAGATCGAGGGCGAGTTTGACAGCATCGTGTTGGAGGGTTTCGGCGGAGTCTTTCTGGAACCTGTTTTAGTCTACGAGCCGCAGCAGGTCAACCTCGTTATGCGGCCGTTGAGACCTGGCGATGCCAATGCCAACGGTTGCGTCGACGATGTCGATTTAGCCATCGTTCTTGGGTCGTTCGGAAGCACATGCGGTTGTTGCCCTGCCGACATCAATCGAGACGGGTTGGTCGACGATACCGATCTTGCGATCGTGCTCGAGAACTTTGGCCTGGGGTGTTAGCCCGCGTATTTCCAGGCAAAATCTGCCCAACGATGCACCATTAACCAGAGAAATCGGATTACAATCTACAATATGCAGGTTTGATTGGAGGTGTTTCTATGAAGATCGTTCTCGCTCTTTTGCTTATGCTCGGGGCTGTTGCTTCAAGCTTCGCTATCTTGCGCACATGGACGGGAAACGTGAGCACGAGTTGGCACACGTCCGGCAATTGGTCGCCAAGCGGCATTCCGGCGGCTGGCGACGATGTTACCGTGCCATCCTCTGCGCCCAGAATGCCCAGTTTCTTCTCCGGTACGACCAACCTCAACTCGCTGACTGTTGACGGTACGTTGACAGTCTCCGGCGGCACGCTTACCGTCGCCGTCGACTCGACCGTAGAGAACTTGAACTTAGCGGGCGGCACAATCGGCGGAACGGGCGCGTGGACGATACTGAACGACATGAACTGGACGCAAGGCTCGGTGATCGGAAACGGCGATCTGGTGATCCCTGGCGGGTCGACGTTGGACATGTCCGGTTCGAACACCAAGACGCTCGACCAGCGCCGAATTCTCAATTCTGGGGTTGCAACCTGGACCGGAACGGGAGATATCTCAGCGCTCAACAGCCCCCAGTTCGTGAACACCTTTAGCGGCGATTGGAACATTAATACCGACGGCAATTGGGTAGGGGGCGGCGTCGTTACCAATCAGCGCTTTGTTTCTGGAGCGAATACCTTCAGAGGCGAGATTGTCGTGTCAACTTTGGGGCCGAATATCGGCGCGCAGTTTAATAATGCGGGCAGGTTGGATCTGATTAATGGGGCGGGAATGCAACTGAGCGGCGGAGGCACTAGCAGCGGTATCTTCAACCTGGTCGGAGCCAATTTCACCTTTCAACAGGGCGACTTTGTATTGACAAGCGCGTCAACCATTCAGGGAACAAGCCAGATACAAGTGCTATCGGGGAATGTGACGATCGAAGGCGTTTACAATATGACAAGCGCTGCCAGTCCAAGCTTAACGATCGGACAAGCCAACTTGACGTTTGCTCCGTCAGCGACCTTAGCTTCGCTCGGCACGGCCGTCTATATCAACGCTGGCAATCTTACTCTCACGAGCGGCGAGTTCGTTTCTATCTCGGTGCTGACAATGGCAGGCGTGAACTCGCTCGTTACCGGCAGCGATCGGCTGAGGGTAACCGGCTTAACGACCTGGGAGTTAGGCAAATTTGGCGGCTCGGGAGTCCTTGAGATTCCCGCTACTGGCGACCTCAACATCATCGGCGCTTTTCCGAAGCAGCTGCTCGGCACGCGCGTCATCGAGGTTACAGGCGATGTGTTCTGGACCGGCTCCGGCAACATTGAAGCGGAGGCAGGAACGCGATTCGACATAATGCCGAACGGCGACTTTTTCATTAACACCTCGGGAGACATTACGGGGGCTGGAACTTTGAACGTTCTAGGCGACGTGTTGGAAGGTCAGTTTGGCGAAGTGATCAAGATGAACACGACCATCGATACTACAGAAGTGTCTATGGTCTATAACTGTGCCGGACTTACTAATGTCCAGTCGGGCGTCGGATTGACGCTTCAAAACGGAGGGTCGAACAGCGGCCACTTTGAGGTTGCCGGAAACCTTACGTTAGGCGGAGGCGCGCACACGTTCGCCGCTTCGTCAAGAATCGCAGGCGCTGGGTTCGTCGTCTGTACCGCTGGCGCTGTCCATTTCAACGGAACGCTAAACATTGCGAATCCTGGAGGCGGGCCTGCATTGAGCTGCACTGGCGGGGTTTTCAACTTCCTAGCGCCTTCGACCATTCAAGCGCTTGGTCAAAGGGTTTTTATTGAAGGAGGCGTCCTCAATTTCAGTTGTGGAGAGATCGTTACTTTGCCCGTACTCATGCTCGTGTCTGGCACGTTGACTGGAAGCGATCACGTGCGGGTCTCGACAAGTTTTGATTGGACGGGCGGCATCATGAGAGGGTCTGGACGCACCGAAATCCTTTCCAGCGGGATCTTCAGAATCCAGGGAGCTACAGTCAAATCGATGATGGATGCTCGCGCGCTTGAAATCGAATCGGACACGCAATGGACGGGTACGGGCAACGTTGTCTGCTCTGCTGGAAACCAAACGATCAATCGAGGACAGTTCACGATTTCGACCGACGCGGACTGGCTTGGCGGACAATTCGAGAACATAAGGACGGTTCACAAGGCTGTAGGCTCGTCGGGCACTCAATTTTCATCGGTCTTTACAAATCGAAGCGAGGTTTACGCATCGGCGAATACCCTCCTTCAATTTGCTGGAGGATATACTCAATCGTCCGGCCTGAGTTTGACCGATCTTGGTGAGTATGCAACTCTTCAGGGGTCTTCGGCGATCACAATCACCAATGGGACGCTTCAAACCTTCGGTGGAAACTACAGCAGTATCAATGCGAATGTTGTGATCGATAGCAGCGAACTCAAAGTTGGTCGAATAGACAATGCGGGCATTCTATTCTTGGATGGAGACTTGAGTTTGGATATTGGGGCTAACCTTCGAATCAGTGCCGAAGGTACGGACAACGGCGATGTCAACTCGCCTCAGTACGGGCAAATCGTTGTAACAGGAGACGGCCGCACCATCAACTTAGGTCAATCTGCACTGAGGGTCGACCGGGTAGCGGGCTACAACCCTCGCGTTTGCGATGAGTTTGACGTTATCTTGCTTCGCGGCAACGATTCAAGGATTGAGGACGAGTTTCGCATCGTCGTGGCTGTCAACTTTGTGAATGTCCGCCTGATACCCATCTACAGGTCGGACAAGGTCGTCATCCGCATCGTGCCGTTGCGTGCGGGCGATGTGAACGCGGACGGCTGCGTCGACGATACGGACCTTAGCAGCGTACTGACCGCTTTCGGTCAATCTGCATCGTGCCTGCCCGAGGACCTGGACGGCAACGGCATCGTTGACGACACCGACCTGGCAATCGTGCTCGGTGCCTTTGGCTTCGGTTGCTGATCAGCGCTTGCCAAGGTCGTCGCGTTCGGGCTTCTTGCCCGCATAGAACCAGGCTTCGCGCGCTCGAGCCTTGGTCGGATCGTCCTGTTCGACGATTCTTGTAACCGTTCGATTGCGCGATGTCGGCATTACGGAGACTTCTTTGGCCTCTCCGCTTCGACGCACTTTCAGATTGATCGCGCTGTCGGGCTTGGCTTGGTCGATGTGGGCGGTCATGAGCGCTTCCATTTCGGTCTTATTCTTGCCTTCTAAACTGGAGCCATTGACCGAGAGGATCAAGTCGTCGGTCTCAAGCGCGTCGCTGGCCGCGCCTCGGGTGAAGCGCACCTTCGGATAGGCGCCTTCTTCAACCAGGTAGGTTATCCCAGAATCGACGGTCGTCTCGACCTTGTTCTCAAGCACGAGGCCGACTTTGGCCAGTTGCTCGTCGATGTTCATGTCGCCCGGCGTTCGGATAATCTTGTCGTAATAAGCGCCCATCGCCTCGCCGCCAAAGCGGACCATTTGTTTGCGAATTTCATCCTCTTCGAATCCGGGCTTGTCGTCCTTGCATATCTCCCAAAGTGCCCGCATAACGTCGTCAAGAGAATGGCGATTGTTGGTCAAACTTCGCAGTTCGATGTCGAGGCACATGCCGGCGACCCAGCCGCCTGTGTAATAGTTGATGCGAAAGCCGCTGCTGTTGCCCCGTCCGTTGTTCGCGTCGCCCACTTTCTCGCTGGCTTCGTACAGGCTGACCTCGGTTCGGGCCGCCATGCTGCGATAACTGCGGACTTGGCCGATGACATCGTTGAAGAAGAGCTCTTTGCCCCACCATCCGCCTCGGAACAGCAAGAGATGGGCATAGTAGTCGGTTACTCCCTCCAGCCACCACAGCGCGCCGGTGCGAGGGAGAATTGTGTAATCAAATGGCCCTAAGGTTTTCGAGCGGATCCGCTTGACGTTCCAAAGGTGAAAATATTCGTGGGAGAAGACCGACACCGCCGAGTTCGTAACGTTCGATCCAAAGCTGATCTGGGTGCTTGTCAAATGTTCTAGACCGCCCGCGCCGCCTCCGCCGCGGCTGACGTTGAAGTGCCAGACAAACTTGTTGAACGGGGCGCCGCCGAAAAAGGCGATCTGAAAGTCGGAGATATGCTTGCAAGCGCGTTTGACGTAGTCTCTATCGACAACGCTCGCCCCCGCTCCTCGATAGACGATAAAGTGCGGTTTGCCGCCCGACCGATACTCGTCGATGATCAGATCGCCCATGCTGACTGGATTGTCGGCCAATATGTCATAGCTGTCGGCAATATAGTCGTTTGACCCAGGTTCGAGTTCGTCCAATCCGATCGCGGTTTTCCAGCCTTGCGGCACGGAGAGGCGCAAAAGGCAGGGTTCCGTTTTCCTGCCAACCGCGTATAGATAGGTGGAAGGTCCGCTGTAGTGGACGGCTCCATTGGTTATCGCAGCTCGAATATGGTAACTGAGGACGATCGCGCTTTGCCCCGGATGGCTCACGCGCCATGTGTAGTTGTTGGGCTTTTCAAAGGTCAGTTCTTTGCTGTCGTCGTCAGTTACTTTGAAGTTCTCAACTCGGCGGTGGTTTTCTGCCAAGATGTAGGCGCCCGGCGCCCAATTGGGCATTTGGTAGTCGGAAGAGTCGCCGCTGACCGGCGTCCGGATGCTGATCTCCAATCGCTGCTCGTCCGGGTTCATCTTGACCGTGTACTCAAACTTGGCTTCTGCCGCTAAGCACAGAGAGACCAATGCAAGCAAAAGGGCGCTTGTCTTTCTCATCAGCGAGCTGCTCCTCCGAATGGGTTGTTATACGAACGAATCAGGGCTTTGGATCCGGCTTGTCGTCGCCCGAACGTCGGCGCGGGTTGCGCAACCGATCCTCGATGGCAGCCAGTTGTTCGCCCGTTAGCTTCGGTCCGGCACGACGAATGATCGTCATATAGTGCTGGATCTCTTCCGGTTTGACCGGATGGCCGATGTTCTCTTGCTTTCCGTCGACGGCTCGGTTAGAGTTTGCGATGAGGCGACCGTCGGGCGTAACAAAGGCGACAAAGGGGATGCCTTGCTTCTCGCCGCCCAGGGCTTTAAGCAATTCGGCCCCGCCTTTGGTCTCTTTGTCCTTATGCTCGGCCGATTCCTGAACTCGAACGAAGGCGATCGTGAAGTTCTCGACCATCGTCTCCTTGAGCGACGGGTCTAGAACGAAAGCCTCGTGCTGTTTGCACCAAGTGCACCAAGACGCCCAGAAGATCACCATCACGTTCTGGTTTTGCTGCTTGGCCTTGTCCAACCAGGGCTTAAGGGTTGTCTGGACAACGTTGTTCTGCTGCGCGCCTGCCGTAAGAGCGAGGCAGATCGAAAGGACGGTCGCTAATTGTTTCAAAGTTGGCGTTGCCTCCAGTTTTGTATGTCGACGAATATTGTACCGCGACTGGTACCCCGTGTATTTATTCGGTTCGGCATGGAATAAACCTTTGCTTGGGGGCTTGCCGCCGCCGGCCAACCGCGCGCCCATACTACCGATGCGCGGCCCGCCCCCAACGCAACAAACATCCAAAGTTCTCGAATCCCGGCAAAATCCCGGTGAAGCCAGACCCGGATGGATGGAATAAACCGTTGATAACTCGATATATCGGGAGGTAGATCAGATGCGAAAGTATCGAAACATGAGAGAAAAGGGCTTTACGCTCGTCGAGATCATGATCGTCGTCTTGATCATCGGCATTCTGTTGGCTATTGCAGTGCCCAACTTTGTCAACGCTCGCGAGAAGTCGCGCGCCAAGTCGTGCGTGGCCAACCTCAAGCAGATCGACGCGGGCAAAGAGCAGTACGCCATGGACAATAACCGAGCCGACGGCGACCCGGTGGCCTGGAACAACCTGACGCCCACCTACATGAAGTCCCAGCCCGGATGTCCGTCGGGCGGCACCTACACCATCGGCAACGTCGGTACCAACCCGACCTGCAGCACGGGCGGTCAGCACAGTCTGTAAGACTTAGATAGGCGGCAGACTCTTGAAGGCGGTCGTCGCAAGCGACCGCCTTTTTTCTTTGGGTTGACGGAACCAACCGCGCTTCTCCTACGTTATATCCCTTAACCCGGCTAACAACCATGCAAATTGGTCAATCTAATCAAGCCGGTATATTGAGGCAGGAGCATTTACTGTACGCTCGCCTCTGTATTAGGAGCAGCGCGTTATGAATGTTCGCAAAGGCTTTACGCTTATCGAGCTGTTGGTCGTTATCGCAATCATCGCGATCTTAGCCGCGATCCTCTTCCCAGTGTTTGCGCAGGCGCGCGAGAAAGCGCGCCAGACTTCGTGCACAAGCAATTCGAAGCAGCTTGGCACTGCGGCTATGATGTATCTTCAGGATTACGAAGACAACGGTCCTCTGGCCTATGGTCTTCGAGTTCCGGGCGCCCCGGCAGACATCTATCTGTACGGTCAATTGGCGCCGCACGACTGGCCCAATTCGCAAGGCTCTCAAGCCAATCATTTCCGCGGACTGTCTTCCTTAGTCTCGTGGGTCAATACGCTTCAGGCTTATACCAAGAACTGGGGCATTTACGGCTGTCCTTCGGCCAGCGAGATTAGGTCCGCGACGTTTACTTCCGATTATGCAGCGCCGCGGCGCCAGCCGGCGCCCGGAAGCTACACCTACAACGGTCTGCTGCACGACTATCCAATGGCTCGAGTAGCCATGTCCGCCGATCTGCCCATGTTTTTTGAGGGCAGGGGAAAGGCCTATACCCTTGGGATTGCCAACGCGAACCCTGTCTTGACCTGCAACCCGACTTCTGCATTGCCTTGCCGCTACTTTAGCTGCACCTATGGAGCTTCGGGCACGCCCTATCCGACTTCGGTCATGTTTACGCTCAACGGCACCGCCCACGTGCATAGCGGAGGCCAGATGTTCGTAATGGCCGATGGCCATGCCGCATGGCGAAAGATGGGGGCTCAAACGACGCCTCAAGATACCAACTATCGGGTTGACCCTTACACTGGGTACACCGCAGACGGCTTCCCCGCCTCTTACTGGTGGGACGGCTGCAACGCCTGGCTGTTCCGACCCGACTACGAGTTCAACATATGAGATAACGACAGCGCAAAGGGCGGCGGGCTGAGAAGTTCGCCGCCTGTTTGGAACTTTCTGCCTCCTTCGGGTAGTCTTTATCCTATGGATGGGGCCGAAAAGGAACTTTTCGCGGACCCTTGCGTAAAATGAACTTTTCGGTTATAATATCCATTGGCAGGAATCTTTGCCGTAAGGCAGAATCCTGACCTAAACCTTTCACAGGAGGTAGTACCATGAAAGTCCGAAAGGGCTTTACTCTGATCGAGCTGTTGGTTGTAATCGCGATCATCGCCATCCTGGCGGCCATTCTTTTCCCGGTCTTTGCACAGGCCCGGGAGAAGGCTCGCCAGACTGCTTGCTTGAGCAACAACAAGCAGATGGGCACCGCAGGCATGATGTATCTGCAGGACTACGACGAGTTGTTCCCCAATGCAATGGGGCTTCGAGTCCCCGGCGCGCCCGCCAATCCGTGGCAGTTTGCCATGCTGATCCCCCACGACTGGTCGACCAGTCAGGGTTCGCAGTCTGGCGCATTCAGAGGACTTGCCTCGCAAGTTACCTGGATGAACACTTTGCAGCCCTACGTAAAGAACTGGGGCGTGATGGACTGCCCGTCCTCGCGCGAAACTCGCCGAGCTGGGTTCGAGGCGGATTATGCCGCTCCTCGCAAGCCGATCGGTCGAACGAACATCAGCTACAACGGCATTCTGCACGACTATCCGCAGGCTCGAATCGCCAAAGTTGCCGAGCTTCCGCTGTTCTGGGAGGGTCGCGGCAAGGGCCAGCAGTTGGGCTTCACCATTTCGAGCCCGACTCTGATGTGCGATCCGGCCAACACGGCGCCGTGCCGCTACTTTAGCTGCACCTACGGAGCCTCGGGCACGCCCTATCCGCAGTCAGCCATGTTCGTGCTGGAGGGTTCTGCCTGGGTGCACAATGGCGGCGTTATCATGACGTTTGCCGACGGCCATGCCGGATGGCGCCGTTTGGGCGCTCAATTGACTCCCCAGGACACCAACTGGCGCGTCGATCCGTTCACCGGTTACAGCAACGACGGGTTCCCCGGGTTCTACTGGTGGGATGGTTGCAACGCGTGGCTGTTCCGACCTGACTACGAGTTCAACATTTAACTCTCAGGTCTGACCTGTAGTTCCAAAACGGGGCGGGGCAACCCGCCCCGTTTTCTATGCTATACTCTTTCTGTAGCGCCAACTAATATCCAAACCAGGAGGTTTCGTCATGAAGCGCATCAAGGCGTTCACACTGATCGAGCTGCTGGTCGTCATCGCAATTATCGCGATATTGGCCGCAATTCTATTCCCCGTCTTTGCCCAAGCGCGCGACAAAGCGCGGCAGACTGCCTGCCTCAGCAACAGCAAGCAGATGGGTATTTCGACTATGATGTATTTGCAGGATTGGGACGAGCTCTTTCCCAATGCGATGGGCCTTCACGTACCTGGCGCGCCTGCCAATCCATGGCAGTTCGCCATGCTGATCCCGCACGATTGGTCGAACACGGAAGGGTCGCACACCGGCGCTTTTCGCGGCCTTGCGTCCCAAGTTACTTGGATGAACACCCTTCAGCCCTACGTCAAGAACTGGGGCGTGATGGATTGCCCGTCGTCCCCGCATCGTCAGCGTGCCGGCTGGCCGCTAAGCGATTACACCAGCCCGCGCAGACCGCCCGGCGCCACCAACATGACTTACAACGGAATCTTGCACGACTTTCCGCAAGCCCGAGTGGCCAGGCCGGCAAACCTGCCGCTCTTCTTTGAGGGTCGAGGCAAAGCGCAGGAGATCGGGTTCATCATTTCTAATCCGACCATTCGATGCGATCCCTCAGACGCTCGACCGTGCCGGTACTTTAGCTGCACGTACGGCGCCAGTGGAACGCCCTACCCGACTTCGGCCATGTTCCTCAAACTGGCTAGCGCCTGGATCCACGCGGGCGGAATGATCTTTGTCCATGCGGACGGTCATGCAGCATGGCGACGGCTGGGCGCAACCCTTGCTCCCAATCCGACCGACCATCGCGTCGACCCGAGCACCAACTACGACTTTACGGGCAACTCCACTCACTACTGGTGGGACGGATGCAATGCCTGGCTGTTCCGACCCGACTACGAGTTTAACTGAGAAGCGTCTACCGGCGGGGGCGACCGCTCCCGCCGGCCCCAATGAAGTTTGAACCCCTCTATCGTATTGTGCGAAGGATTCCCGTTGGCCGCGTTGTCGGCTATGGTCAGTTAGGCGAGTTGTCCGATCCGCCGTTCTCCCCAAGAGCCGTTGGGCGGGCTATGGCTTATTGTCCCGACGATGTGCCTTGGTGGCGCGTTTTGGGCGGTAATGGCCTCATTCTCACCTATCGACGAGACCCTGTGCTGGGCGCGTTGCAGATCGCTCGCCTGAAGGACGAAGGCGTCCCGGTCGACGAACTGAGGCGCGTCGACATGGATCGCTTTCAGTGGTTGCCGACCGACAATGAACTTCGTGACGATTGAACAGGCATCGCGCGTTCAGTGCTCGTTCGCAAAGCTCGACCTTAGAGAGCGCGCCCGATTGCTCCGGCGCTTGCGTCGCGCTATTGTCGCAAGGCGAGACGAAATCGTCCGAACGATCACGGAAGAGCAGGGAAAGCCGCGATTCGAAGCGCTGGTTATGGAGCTCTTTCCGGTACTGGATATGGCATCGTACCTCATCGAGCAGGCGCCCAAAGTTCTGAAGGCGCGATCGGCGGATCGACATCAGCCTTTCTTACAAACCCATTCGGGCTGCTTTGCTCCGAGACCCTATGGTCTCTGGGCGGTCATATCGCCCTGGAACTACCCGTTTTCGATCCCCATGATCTCAGCGATGACGTTTGTAATGGGAGGCAACGGAGTCGTGCTGAAGCCCTCGCCCGTTACCCCGCGCTGTGCCGATTTGATCGTTCAGTTGTTCGAAGAGGCCGGGTTCCCAGATGGTTTGGTTTCTGTGCTGCATGGCGGCGTAGAAGCCGCGCAAGCGTTGATAGACGATGAGCATATTGCCGCGGTTTGCTTCACCGGCAGCGTGGAAGGCGGCAGAAGCGTGATGGCTCAGTGCGCCAAGGCGCCCAAGAAAGCACTATTGGAACTAGGCGGCAAAGATGCGGCGATCGTTTTGGCCGACGCCGATCTAGAACGGGCGGCCAAAGGTATTGCATGGGCATCGATGGCGAATGCGGGACAGACCTGCGCTTCGATAGAAAGATGTTTGGTCGAGCGGCAGGTTTACGATCGGTTCGTAGACTTGCTAGCAAGAGAGATCGAGCAAATCCGGCTGGGCGATCCGTTTGACGAATCGACCGACATGGGACCGTTAACGACGCAAGCGCAGTTCGACATCGTCCGGTCGCATGTAAAGCAGGCGGTATCGCAAGGCGCAAAGGCGCTCGTCGGGGGCCAGGCACGGCCCGACTTGGGCGAACGGTACTTTGAACCAACGCTGATCGCGGACGCGCCCTTGGATTGCGATTTGATGCAGAAAGAGACCTTCGGGCCGGTCGTCTCCGTTCGGCCGTTCGATGATCTGACCGAAGCGACAGAAATCGCCAACGGAGCGCCCTTTGGATTGACGGCGTCGATTTGGACAAAGAGCCAAAAGGCTGTGCTGGAGATCGCATCGCGACTGGAAACGGGCGTCGTATCGATGAACACCCACATGACGACCTATGGAGAGGCCAACAGCGCTTGGGGCGGCTTTAAGCGGTCGGGCATAGGCCGCACGCATGGGTATAGCGGGCTGATGGAAGGCGTGCAGATGCAGTACATCGACATCGACGAAGGCGGTAAGCCGGAGATTTGGTGGTATCCGTATAGCGAGCGCGCCAAGACGGTGGTAGACGATCTGTTTATGTTCCTATCAGAGAGTTCTTGGCCTCAGCGGATTGCCGTCTCGCGCCGATTCCTTCCGCAGTTGGGTTTCTTGAGCCGATTCTTTCCATTGCACCGCATGATGCCTAAGCTCCTGAAGTACCTGTAAGGCAGGAGGAGGCGCGCGTCTGGCGAATCTATCGCCCATCATGAACCGCGCATTCTTGGTCGGCTCCATTGCTCTTTTGCCCGCGCTCCTCATTGGCGCGCGATTGTTGGACGCTTATCCCGGCTTGGTCGAAAAGAACGGCGCATTGGTGCCTTCGGTAATCGCATCCAAGTTTGCGCCGGAGACGGGACTGCAGAAACCGTTTCCTCAACCTATCGTCGAGGTGGAGAATCCAACGACCGTCAAGCGCGTCGAATTAGGGCGACTGCTCTTTTTCGACCCCGTTTTGTCGGTTGACGAATCGACCTCCTGCGCCAGTTGCCATCATCCAGACTTAGGATTCGGGGATGGCCTGCCCAGGTCGATCGGTTTAGGCGGCAAGGGCGCTGGGGCAGAGCGAAAGGGCGGCAAGGAACTTACACGCGCGGCGCCGACGTTGTGGAACTCGATGTTCAATCACAGACAATTTTGGGACGGTCGAGCCAAGACTCTTGAAGAGCAAGCCAAAGGCCCGATCAGCGATCCGGACGAGATGGCTAACGATCCGCAGAAGTTGGTCGGTCGATTGAAAACGATTCCAGAGTATGTGAGGCATTTCGACGAGGCATTCGGAGGCGAGATTAGTTTTGACAAGGTCGTTATGGCGATTGCTGCGTTCGAGCGGACTTTGGTGAGCTTCAACTCTCGATTCGATCAGTATGCCTCGGGCAATGGCGCAGCGCTGTCGCCGACCGAGAAGCGGGGATTGAAACTCTACCTCTCTACAAAAGCTCGGTGTTCCGAATGCCACGGCATGCCAACCTTTGCCAATCCCGACTTTAAGGTGATCGGAGTGCCCGATCCGCCGGACGGGCCCAAAGACGTTCACAAGGAACCCGCCGAAAAAGGTCGCGGCGGCGGGCCGACCGGTGCTTTTAAGGTCCCGACGTTGCGAAATGTTGCTCTGACAGCGCCCTACATGCACAACGGCGCTTTCAAAACGCTCGAAGAAGTGGTCGATTTCTACTCGAACGGCGGCGGGCGAGGCAAAGGCTTGGACATCCCCCTTCAGGACGACAAAATTCGCAAGTTCCAGTTGACCAAGCAAGAACGGGCGGATCTAGTCGCGTTCATGCACAGTCTGACCGATGTCTCGGCGATGCCGGCCATACCGGATCGTGTTCCTTCTGGCTTGCCGGTCGTTAAGCGGATTTCCGATCCGGTGCGACAGCGAGCCGTGCGGGCTTCAAGGGCGGTCAAGACGCCCGATCGTCCAATGGTCGTCGAGATTGGCCCCGGACAAAGCCTGCAGGAGGCCGTCGATCGAGCGGGTCGAGGCGGAACGGTCAAGATGCGATCCGGCGTTTACCACGAGAACGTCTTGGTCATTCATCATGGAGTTACGATAGAAGGCATCGGGCCGACCAAGCCGATCATCGATGGCCGCAATCGTTTGCCCGATGCTATTGTCGGCCTCGGCAACGACTTTACGGTGCGGAATCTCGAAGTGCGCAACTATCAGGGCAACGGCATCGTCGTGCACGGCGCCCGAAATGTGCGCTATGATGGCATCAAGTGCGTCAACACGGGTGTGTACGGCATTTATCCTGTAGGCTGCGACGGCGTGCTGATCGAAAACTGCGAGGTAACCCAGGTGGCCGACGCCGGAATCTATGTCGGACAATCCAAAAACGTGGTCGTTCGCAATTCGGTCGCGTACAAAAACGTCGCCGGCATCGAGATCGAGAACTGCGAGAATTCGCTGGTCGAGGGTAACTACTGCTACGAAAACACGGGCGGGCTGTTAGTCTTCGTCTTGCCGTTCAATCCGTCCAAAGTCTGCGTCAATACGGTCGTTCGGAACAACAGGCTGATCAATAACAACACGCCCAACTTTGGCGATCCGGACGCGATCGTCTCCAAGATTCCAAAGGGCAGCGGGCTGATCATTCTCGCGGCTGACAACACGTTGATATACGACAACGCGATCGAGGGCAATTCTACTTTTGGGATCGCGATGCTAGGGCTTAATTCTATTTTTCCTGCAGGCACCAAGTACGACGTCGATCCTTCGCCGGACGGCAATCAGATATACGGAAACAAGATTTCGGGCAATGGCTTAGACCCCGATCCGACAATCGTTAAGATGGGGTTGCCAGGGCGCGATCTGTTTTGGGATCTGAGCGGCAAGGGTAACCGCTGGATGCAGCCGGGCGCGTCGAGTTTTCCGCCTAGCTTGCCAAAGTAAGCTTTATCTTCTGCGGATGGCTTCGATCTCGGCCTGGCGGATCGCCTCGTCGATCGCATTGCGGGCAAAAAGCTGGATACCGATGGCGAACAGGCAACTCAAGAGAGCCACAACGCCCCAGAATCGGGCGCCTTTCAGAATCGCGTACATCGCTAACAAAGCGCCGATACCAGCCGGCGTCGCGCCTGCGCAACAGCCTATCGAGCCCAAGAGCATGGCAAAGGCGGCTTCGACGCAACCGCCTTGCTGACGGAGGCTGGTCGCCGGTATCACCGATGCGACGGATTGACCTTGGGCCGGCTGGCCGACATGCGGGCGAAGATTAGCCGCGGCGGTTTGAGCGACGACGAGCGAAGGATCGTACTTGAGCGCCGTCTCGTATGCCGCGATAGCCTCCAAATATTTGCTCTGCTGGTGAAGCGCGCAGCCCAGATTATAATGCGCCAGCGAATCGGTCGGGTGGATGTGGGCCGCTTGACGAAAGGCCTGTTCCGCTCGCACCGTCTCGCCCAGCGCCGCCAATGCCAGCCCAAGGTGCATGGCCACTTGGAAGTCGTAAGGATGCCGCTGAAAGGCGGTCTCTAAATAGGGCAAAGCCTCGGCATACTGCCTGTTTCGGGCTAAGTCTATCGCTCGCCGGACCCAGCTTTCCACGAGGATATTCTACATGGCGGTCGGTATAATCGCCGATATGCAAAGGGTTGTAACGCTCCCGATGATGGGCCAGACGATGGAAGAAGGCGTCATCGTCAAGTGGTTCAAGCAGATCGGCGACCGAGTAGAGAAGGGCGATCTGCTCTTTGAAGTTCTTACCGACAAGACCAACATCGAGGTCGATTCGACCGAGCAGGGATATTTACGAAAGGTGCTGGTTCCGCTTGAGACAACCGTTCCGGTCGGCGCGCCGATCGCCATCCTGACCGATACAGCGGACGAACCGATTGAAGAGACAATCGATCGGAGATTAGCTTCTCCCAGAGCGCGGACGGTGGCTGCCGAGAAAGGCATCGACCTGAGGACGGTCGAAGTTTCCGATGGTGGCGTAATTCGGGCGTCGCAAGTAGAGGGATTGCAGGGAGCCATTGGGAGCTACTGGCGAAGGCAGACGGCAGAGGCTGTCAGCAGAAGCTGGCGAGAGGCGCCCCACGTTACCTTGTTCGCCGAGGCAGTAATGCCGAATGAGACGGGCGTGTTAGCTCGGATCGCACAAGCCTGCGGAAGGGCGTTGGCGCAAATGCCCGAGATAAACGTCCGATGGAGCGGGCAGGGCATTGTGCCGTTCGACGAGGTCAACGTCGGCCTGGCGGTCGCATTGGACGACGGTCTGGCCGTTGCGAGCCTTGTCGAGCCGCACAGATCGGAAACCATCAAGGTCGAGTCGGAGATCAAACGACTGGCGGAACTCGCCAGGCAGAACAAACTAGGTCCAAACGATACCCAACCGGCCGCGATAACGGTTTCCAATCTCGGAGCGTTTGGCATCGATGGGTTCACCCCCATCATCACGCCTGGCCAGACGTTCATTCTTGGCGTTGGGGCACGAAAGCAGCGTCCCATCGTGCTCGATGGGCAGGTCGTCGCGGCTTTCACCGTGCCTCTCAGCCTCTCGTTCGACCATCGGGCTGTGGACGGCGTGCCAGCCGCCCGCCTGTTGGGTTTGATCAAACTGGGGCTTGAGGAAGAATGAAGTTTGGCAAATCTCCCCGGCGCTCTTGACTTTTCTGCCAAGCATCGTTCATAATTCCGTTTCGCTGATCGGCTTTGCCGGTCGGCGCCGTCCGTGCGCAAGCGCGGAGCGTTGGGCAGCTGGGGCCGTAATAGCATACACAACCCGATGCCAAGACAAAAAATGCCCGGAAGGGGTCAAGGTTGGAGGAGGCGGAACGCGAGCCGAAACAGGCTCGATAAGGGATAACCCTGAAGCGCTCCAGAGCAAATCGCGCCCCTCCGCCGCCGATGCAGCGAGGGGTTTTTTGTTATCAGTCGCAAGGAGAATCGAATGCCGACCATCAATCAACTGGTGCGCAAAAAGAGAAAGCCGAAACCGGTGAAGTCAAAGTCGCCGGCGCTTCGCAACAACCCGCAAAAGCGCGGCGTCTGCACCATCGTGCGGACGATGACGCCCAAGAAGCCAAACTCGGCATTGCGCAAAGTCGCTCGCGTGAGATTGACCAACGGCACCGAGGTAACCGCCTATATCCCCGGCATTGGACATAATCTTCAAGAGCACTCCGTCGTTCTGGTTCGAGGCGGAAGAGTGAAAGACCTTCCCGGCGTCCGCTACCACATTGTTCGAGGCACGCTCGATTGTTCTGGCGTAGAAAATCAATCGACCACGCGCGATCAGGATCGACGACGGCAGGGGCGATCCAAGTACGGCTCCAAGAGGCCCAAGTAAGAGGCGATTTATGGCGAGAAAAGGACAGATCCCGAAGAGACAAGTACTGCCCGACCCAGTGCACAACAGCGAGATGTTGGCGCGCTTCATCAATCGCGTTATGCGCGGCGGAAAGAAAAGCGTCGCGGAGCGCATGGTCTATACCGCGCTGAGCATGGTGGAAGAGAAGGCCGGCAAGCCCGCTATCGAGGTTTTTGACACCGCAATGGCCAATATCTCCCCCCAGGTCGAGGTTCGACCCAGGCGCGTCGGCGGCCAGACGTACCAAGTGCCGATCGAAGTGACGCCCAGCCGAAAGCGCGCGCTCGCCATGCGCTGGCTGGCTGCGTCCGTTCAAAAGAAAAAGTCAGGTCGCACGGCGGCCAGCCGATTAGCGCAGGAGCTTTTGGACGCATTCAATAAGACCGGCGCCGCCTACAAGAAGAGGGAAGACACCCACAAAATGGCCGAGGCCAATCGCGCCTTCGCTCATTACCGGTGGTAATCATTAGGAACCGATCATGCCAAGAACCGCTCCGTTAGAGAAAGTCAGGAACATTGGGATTGCCGCGCATATCGATGCGGGCAAAACGACCACTACTGAGCGGATCCTCTACTACACCGGGCGAATCCACCGAGTCGGAGAGGTGCACGACGGCTCTGCCACCATGGACTGGATGGAGCAGGAGCAAGAGCGCGGGATCACGATCACTTCGGCCGCGACGACCTGCGATTGGAACGGCCACCGAATCAACATCATCGATACTCCCGGCCACGTGGACTTTACGGTCGAGGTCGAACGATCGATGCGCGTGCTGGACGGCGCCGTCGCCATTTTCTGCGCGGTGGGCGGCGTTCAGCCCCAGTCCGAAACGGTTTGGCGCCAGGCGAATCGCTACAAAGTGCCTCGCATGTGCTACGTCAACAAGATGGACCGGCTCGGCGCCGACTTCTACAAGGTCGTCGAGCGGATCGTCGACCGCCTGGGCTCGCGCGCGGTGCCGATTCAACTCCCGATAGGCGCGGAGAGCGAGTTTGCGGGCATTATCGACCTGATCACGATGCGAGCGTTTTTCTATCGCGACGATCAAGGCAACCAGATTGACGAGACCGACATCCCGGCGGATATGGCGGGCCTGGCAAGCGAGTGGCGCGACAAGATGCTCGAGGCCTGCGCCGAAATGGACGACGCGGTCATGGAGAAGTACCTTGAAGGCGCGGAACTGACCGTTGAAGAGATCAAGCGATGCTTGCGCAAGGGCACATGCGAACTTAAGATTGTGCCTGTCGTCTGCGGCTCCAGTTTTAAGAACAAAGGCGTTCAGCCTCTGCTCGACGCGGTCATCGATTACCTTCCGTCTCCATTAGATGTCGAGGAAGTCAAAGGCGTTCATCCCAAGACCGGGGAAGAAGTGGTTCGACGTCCCGCGGACGACGAGCCGGCCTGCGCGCTGGCCTTTAAGATACAGACCGATCCGTTCGTCGGCAAGCTGACCTATATTCGCGTCTATTCGGGCGTGATCAAGAAAGGCTCCTACATCTATAACGCGACCAAGAACGAGCGCGAGCGCGTGGCGCGCATCCTGCAAATGCACGCCAATCGTCGCGAAGATTTGGAGGAAGCGAACGCCGGCGACATCGTCGGCGTTATCGGCTTTACCTCGACGACCACGGGCGATACGCTCTGCCCTGAAAGTCATCCGATGCTGTTGGAGCCGCCGCAATTCCCCGAACCCGTCATTTCCATCGCAATCGAGCCGAAAACCAAATCCGACCAGGACAAACTGACCAACGCCCTTCAGAGACTTGCCGCAGAAGACCCGACTTTCCGACTTTCTACCGATCACGAGACCGGGCAGACTCTCATCTCGGGCATGGGCGAGCTGCACCTGGAGATCATTCTCGACCGACTTCAGCGCGAGTTCAGCGTATTGGCCAACCAGGGCCGGCCCCAAGTCGCGTACAAAGAGACGATCCGGACTCTGGCCAAGGCGGAAGGCAAGTTCGTTCGACAGTCCGGCGGCAAGGGCCAATACGGCCATGTCGTCCTGCAGGTCGAACCCAACGAGCCGGGCGCCGGGTACAAGTTTCATAACAAGGTCGTCGGCGGCGCAATCCCGAGAGAGTTCTTTAACCCGATCGAGGCGGGCATCAAGGAAGCTTTGGAGACCGGAGTCGTTGCAGGCTACCCGATGGTCGACGTGGTCGTAACCCTGCTCGACGGATCGTATCACGATGTGGACTCGAGCGAAATGGCCTTCAAGATCGCCGGTTCGATGGGTCTCAAAGCGGCTGCTCAGCGCGCTAATCCGGTTCTCTTAGAGCCTTACATGGCGCTTGAAGTCACCGCGCCCGAGACGAATGTAGGCGACGTCATGGGAGACTTGAACGCCCGACGAGCTCGAATCGAGGGCATCGAGCCCGGTCCGGGCAACATACAGATCATAAAAGCCGTTGTGCCGCTCGCAGAGATGTTTGGCTATGCCACCGCCGTTCGGTCGCTCTCGCAGGGTCGGGCGACCTATGTGCTGCACCCATCCCACTATGAGGAGGCGCCGCCGCACGTGGCGCAGGCCGTTACCGAAAGGAACGCGACCCTGCAACCGGTTGGCCGCTAAGTCCCAAGGAAGGCAACGAGGAAGCATATGAAGCGCGACAAAATCAGAATCAGACTCAGGGCGTACGACTTTCGAGTGCTCGACGAATCGGTCAAGCGCATCGTCGATCAGGTTGTTCGGAGCGGCGCCCGAATCAAAGGTCCGGTGCCGTTGCCGACCGACATTCGACGCTTCTGCGTGATCCGAGGCCCGCACATCGACAAGATCGGGATGGAGCACTTCGAAGTGCGCACCCACAAGCGATTGATCGACATTGTAGAACCGACCAACCGCACCATCGACGCGCTGATGAGGCTCGATCTTCCAAGCGGCGTCGATATCGAGATCAAACTTTAACGGAGAGACCTATGATAGGCGGACTGATAGGACGAAAGTTAGGGATGACGCAAATCTTCGATGAAGCGGGGCGCTATGTGCCGGTTACGGTCATCGAGGTTGGTCCGTGCTTCGTCACCCAGCTTCGCACGGCAGAGCGCGACGGCTACTCGGCCGTTCAACTCGGCTTTGGCGCGATGAAGAAGAATCGGCTGACCAAGCCGAAGGCCGGGCACCTGGAGAAGGCTGGTCTGAAGGACAAGCCGGTGCGAAAGTTGGCCGAGTTTCCGACCCTAGGCGCAGAGTTGGAGCTAGGGCAGCAGATTCGGGCCGAAGATGTGTTCCAGCCGGGCGACGTGATCAAAGTTACAGGCACGAGCAAGGGCAAAGGCTTTGCAGGCGTCGTGAAGCGATATCATCACCACGGCGGACCGATGACTCATGGCTCGATGACCCACCGCCGACCTCTATCGAGCGGCGCGACGGGGCCTCAAAGAGTTATGAAAAACCACAACATGCCAGGCCGAATGGGCGCCGAGACGACCACTCAGCCTTCTGTAACGGTGGTTCGAGTGGACGCCGAGCGCAATCTGGTCTTGATCAAGGGCGCTGCGCCGGGCGGCAACAACGGTATCGTCTACCTTTGGAAGGCGCGGCGAGACTAAACGAGTTAGAGAGAGAGAACGGAGCATAAGGACCATGCCAACGATAAAACTGCACGGAGCGGACGGTAAAGAGAGCGGCAATCTCAAACTGGACGATAAGCTTTTTGGCCTCGAACCAAACGTGGCCGTCATGCATCGCAAAATGGTGGCCGAGCGCAACAATGCCCGAGTAGGGTCGCACGATACGCTGACTCGCGCCGAGGTCGCTGGCGGCGGCAAGAAGCCTTGGAAGCAAAAGCATACCGGCCGCGCGCGGCACGGCTCGTTCCGCTCTCCAATCTTTAGGCACGGCGGTATCGCTCATGGGCCCCATCCGCGAAGCTACGCGCAAGACGTGAACAAGAAGGAGAAGCGACTGGCATTGCAGAGCGCCCTTTCGGCGCGCATCGCCGATGGCAGCGTCGTCGCGGTTAAAAACATCCCGATCACCGAGATCAAGACCAAAGCCGCGGCCGAGTTCTTAACAACAATGGGCGCCGGAGGTCAAAAAACCCTCGTCTTGATCGAAAGCCCAGACGCTGTCTTGCTGAAGTCTTTCAGGAATCTGCCGGGAGTCGTCGTGAGGACGGCGCCGGCTTTTTCTTTGATCGATGTGTTGGACGCAGAGCGCATTATCGCGACGGAGCAGGCGCTCAAGAACACCGAGGAGGTCTGGTCGAAATGAAAGCCCTGAGCGACGTGCTTATTCGCCCGCTGATCACCGAAAAGGGCACCAATCAGACCGCGGATCACAACCAGTATGCATTCGAGGTCGCCTCCGACGCCACGAAGATCGACATCGCGAACGCGGTGCGACAAGTCTACAAGGTGCAGGTTGTCAAGGTGCAGACCCTGTGGGTCAAGGGGCGTCCAAAGCGACTGGCCTCTCAACGCAGGATGGGACGCACATCGAACTGGAAGAAAGCCGTTGTGCGCTTGGCGCCCGGACAACAGATCTCGGACGCGACGCAATAGCCTGACGGAGAATAGAAAATGCCGACCAAACAGTGGAAACCGACATCGCCGGGCCGAAGGTTTATGATAACCTCTTCGTTCGAGGATATCACGACCGACGAGCCCGAAAAGAGCCTGACCATCGGCCTCAGGAAGACCGGGGGCCGAAACAATCAAGGCCGCAAAACCGCACGAAACCGCGGCGGCGGGCACAAGAGGCTCTATCGGATCATCGATTTTAAGCGCAATAAGGAGAACGTGCCGGGCAAGGTCGCCGAGATCGAGTACGATCCGAACCGCTCGTCCCGCATTGCGCTGATCCACTATGCAGACGGCGAAAAACGGTACATCTTAGCGCCGGTCGGTCTGTCGCAGGGCGACACAGTGGTCAGTTCGACGGAGGCAGACATCAAGCCGGGCAATGCGCTGCCGTTGCGCAACATCCCGGTCGGCACGGTCGTTCACAATATCGAATTGACGGTCGGCAAGGGCGGTCAGATCGTTCGGAGCGCAGGGTCGTCTGCTCAGATTGTGGCAAAGGAAGGCAACTACGCGCAGATTCGCCTGCCCAGCGGCGAGAACCGCTTAGTTCACCTACAGTGCCGAGCCTCGATCGGGCAGGTAGGCAATGTGGATCATGAGAACGAATCGTGGGGCAAGGCCGGTAAGAGCCGATGGAAGGGCCGCAAGCCCAAGGTTCGCGGATCGGCCATGACCCCCAGAGACCATCCGCACGGCGGCGGAGAGGGCAAGACGGGCGTCGGAATGAAGCATCCCAAGACGCCGTGGGGCAAGCCTGCCATGGGCGTCAAAACGCGCAAGAACAAGCGCACCGACAAGTTTATCGTTAGAAGGCGCGAGAAGTAATCTGGAGGCAAGATGGGACGCTCACTGAAAAAAGGGCCTTTCGTCGATGAAAAGCTGATGGACCGCGTTCGATCGATGAACGCCAGCAACGACAAACGGCCGATCAAGACTTGGTCCAGACGCAGCACGATCGTGCCGGAAATGATCGGGCATACGTTCAACGTGCACGACGGGCGCAAGCATGTGCCGGTTTATGTTTCAGAACAGATGATCGGGCACAAGTTAGGCGAGTTTGTGCCCACCCGAACGTTTCGCAGCCACCCGGGCGGAAGCGAAAGAACCAGCCGGGTTAGGTAACCAAGAGATCAAACGAGGAGCAACGAGATGTCAGTGAGAGCAACGGCAAAGAATGTGAAGATACCGGCGACCAAAGCAAGGCTCGTGGTCGACCTGGTAAGGGGCAAGCCGGTGGACGAGGCTCGCGCCATCCTGGCCAGCCTGCCCAACAAAGCCGCGCGCCTAACGGCCAAAGTGCTGGAATCGGCGGCCGCCAATGCCGCCAACACTCACAATCTTGACCCCGACCGCCTCTTTGTTTCACGGGCCTTCGTCGACGAAGGCCTGGTGATGAAGCGCATTCAACCGAAAGATCGCGGTCGGGCGTTCCGCATCCTTAAGCGCTCCAGCCACATCACGCTCTACGTAGACGAAGCGGGGGGACGCTAAGCTATGGGACAGAAAATTCATCCGGTCGGCTTCCGGGTCGGCATCACGAGAGACTGGGACAGCCGCTGGTTCGCCCCCAAGAAGCAGTACGGCGCAAACGTCTATGAGGATTACACTATACGCAAGGCGATCAAGACCAAGTACTACAGTTCGGGCGTGTCGCGCATCGAGATCGAGCGCGCGGTTGCGGCGCTGAAGGTGATCGTGTACGCTCAACGGCCCGGCCAACTGATCGGTCGAGGCGGCAAAGGCATCGAAGAGATCACCCAGATGATCGCCCGTATCGTCAAGCCCAACAGCCCGGAGACTCGGGTTCAAGTCGATATTCAAGACGTGCGACAGCCAGAAACCGACGCCCAACTCTTAGCGGAGAACATTGCCACGCAGCTCGAAAAACGAATTTCCCATCGACGAGCCATTCGACAGACCATGACCCGAGCGCAGCGCAATAACGTAAAGGGCATCCGAGTCGCCGTTGCCGGACGACTGAACGGCGCAGAGATCGCAAGGCGCGAATGGGACCGCAACGGCCGCGTTCCGCTTCACACCCTTAGGGCCGACATCGACTTTGGCCAAGCGATCGCGTACACGATTTTTGGCACCGTCGGTGTCAAGGTCTGGGTCTATAAAGGAGAAGTGCCCCGAACGCGAGGATTCCACGAGGCGCTTCGCGGCGTGAGCGACGTGGACGAAAACCGAAGAACAGAAAGAACGAGAGCGCCCAAGCGAAGCGCGGGCGGCCGGACGAAGGCGGAAGGCGGCGCGCCAAGACCCCGGCGAGGGGCAACCGCGGCTCCGGCAGAAGAAGCGCCCGTAACCGAGACCGCTCCGATGCCCGAGCCAGTAGCGGAGCCAACGCCAGTTAGTGAACCCAGCAGCGAATAAGCAAGAGGCCAGAACGATATGTTAATGCCAAAGAGACTAAAGCATAGAAAGCACCACCGAGGACGCATGAAAGGCGTCGCCAAAGGCGCTACCGAAGTCCATTTCGGGCAGTGGGGCATTCAGGCGCTCGAGCCATGCTGGCTGACGAACCGTCAGATGGAGGCGGCGCGCGTCGCCATCGTTCGACATCTGCGCCGAGGCGGAAAGATCACGTTTCGCATCTTTCCCGACAAACCTTACACCAAGCGGGCCGCAGAGACGCGAATGGGGTCTGGAAAGGGCAGCGTGGAGGGTTGGGTGGCCGTGGTCAAGCGCGGCCGGATCATCTTGGAATTGGCCGGCGTTCCCGAAGCGGACGCGATGGAAGCGTTGCGTCGAGCCTGTCATAAGCTTCCGATCAAGACAAAGATTGTGGGACGGCTGGATGTCAGCGCCCATGCTGCAAAGGAGGTCAAGGATGAGAGCGACGAAAGCTAAAGACTACCGATCGATGGCTTACAACGACCTCTTGGAAGAGTTAGAGGACAAGAAAAAGGCGCTCTATCGTTTGCGCGTACAGGTGAGCCTGATGCAGATGAAGGATACGGCCAGTCTGAACTATGCCAAAAAGGACATCGCGCGGATCATGACCGTCATTAACGAGAAGCAGCGCGAGCAGGCGTAAGGAAAAGAGGAAATGAGCGAAAAGGAAACTCGAACCCTAGAAGAGGCTGGCGAGTACGCGGGCAAGAAAAAGACCCGCATCGGTCGCGTCGTCAGCGACAAGATGGACAAAACGGTCGTCGTGCTGATCGAGCGGACGATGCGACACCCCATCTATCACAAAACCGTGCGCCGATCCACCAAGTATCAAGCGCACAGCGAAAACAACGATTGCCATGTGGGCGATCTGGTCGAAATAGTTGAGACGAGGCCCATGAGCCGCCACAAGAGGTGGCGCGTGCGGGCCGTTATCGAGAAGGCAAAGTAAGAAAGGCTAGGTGAACGACAATGGTACAGCAATATTCCCGGTTGCGCGTGGCGGACAATTCCGGCGCTCGCGAGGTGTTAGTCATCCGCGTTATGAAGGGCTCCAACGCCCGATATGGCGGCGTGGGCGACATCATCGTGGCGGCGGTCAAGGATGCCGCGCCTAATATGCCGGTGAAGAAGGGCGAAGTGGTCAAGGCCGTCATCGTAAGGACCAAGCACGTCATCAAGCGGCCCGACGGCACCAGTTTGCGGTTTGACGACAACGCCTGCGTGCTGATCAACCCGGCCTTAGAGCCGAGAGGCACTCGCATCTTCGGCCCCGTCGCAAGAGAGCTGCGCGAGAGGAACTTCATGCGAATCGTCTCGCTCGCTCCCGAGGTGCTTTGACAATGATCAAGAAACTGAGCAAGCCGTTAAGAATGAAGATCAAGCGCGGCGATACCGTAACGGTCATCGCTGGCAAAGACAAAGGCAAACAGGGCAAAGTGCTGCGCGTTCTGCCGACCGTCAATCGCGTCGTCGTCGAAGGCGTGAACATGGTAACCAAGCACAAGAAGAAAGTTCCGACGGCCAAAGGCGCTCAGGAGTTCGGACGCTTTCAGATGCCCGCGCCGCTGCACGCCAGCAACCTGATGGTGGTGGATAAGGATACGGGCAAACCGACGAGAGTGCGCCGAGCCCGAAACGCCGAGGGCAAACTGGTGCGCGTTTCAAAGGCCGGTCAGATATTGGACGCGGAGTCGTAATCGAGGCGATAAAGAATGGCAAAGAAAGAAACGCAAGAGAAAAAGCAGAAGGGCGCCGCGGTCGCAGAGGGGCGCGCGCAGGCGGGCTTCGAAACCCAGTTAAAAAAGCGATACGCCACCGAGATCGCGCCAGAGCTGGCCAAACAGTTCAACCTGGCTAACCCGATGGAGATCCCGAAACTGACCAAAGTCGTGCTGAACATGGGCGTCGGCGAGGGCGAAAAAGACTCCAAGCAACTGGACAACGCCGTGCGCGAGATGACCATCATCTCGGCTCAAAAGCCGGTCGTAACGGTTGCCAAGAAGCCAATCTCGAACTTCAAGATTCGCGAAAACTACAAGATCGGTTGCAAAGTAACGCTGCGAGGCGACCGAATGTACGTCTTTTTGGAGAAGCTGATCAACATCGTGCTGCCGCGCATACGCGACTTCAACGGCGTCTCGCCCAAGTCGTTCGACGGCCGGGGCAACTACTCTCTAGGGGTTAAGGAGCAGATCATCTTCCCCGAGATCGTATACGACGAAATCGACCGAGCGCGAGGCATGGACATCACGATCTGTACCTCGGCGCGCACCGACGAGATGGCTTACGCGCTGCTAAAACAACTGGGAATGCCCTTCAGAGAGCGATAAATGAAACCTTATCCTATCGACAACATCCGAAACGTAGCGCTGGTCGGCCATGGCGGCTCGGGAAAGACGACCCTTGCCGAGCACATCTTGCATCTATCCGGAGCCACGGACAGAATAGGCTCGGTAGAGGCGGGAACCACCGTTTCGGACTTCGATCAGGAAGAAGTCAAACGCAAGATCAGTTTGAGCGTTTCGGTCCTGCCGGTCGAGTGGGAAGGGAACAAGGTCAACTTGATCGATGTGCCGGGGTTTCCAGACTTTATCGGCGACATGTATGGCGCTTTGCGCGTGGTCGATTCGGCGATCATCGTTGCGCCCGCTCAGGCCGACTTGGACGTTGGGTTTGAGAACGCTTGGGAGCAGTGCGAGGAGCAAGGCTTGCCGCGCTTTGTGTTCGTCAACAAGATGGAGCGCGACAATGCCGACTATCCGGGATTGCTCGCCACCCTGCAAAGCCTCTACGGTCGGAGGATCGTACCGATCCAGATTCCCGTTGGCGCTCAGACCGGTTTCAAAGGCGTGGTCGATTTGCTCCACATGAAGGCTTACGTCGGTCATGACAAAGAGGGCGTGGCGACCGAAATCCCGGCAGAATTAGTTGCAGAAGCGACCAACGCGCGCGACGCATTGATCGAGGCCGCCGCCGAATCGGAGGACGATCTGGCCGCTAAGTATTTGGACGGCATTACGCTGACCGAGGACGAAATTCTGCACGGTCTACAGATGGGCATCAACGCCGGAACGCTGGTTCCGCTGATGGTCGGGTCGGCCGGCCAAGGCATCGGCACACGACGGTTGCTGGAGACCATCATCGAATTCGCCCCGTCGCCCACGCACCATCGGGCTATCGTGGCTAAAGACAAGAACGGCCAAGAGGTCGAATTAGCGCCCGATCCCAATGGCCCTCTCTGCGCGTTCGTCTTCAAAACGACCGCCGATCCTTACGTCGGCAAGCTGACCTACTTCCGCGTTTTCTCGGGCACTTTCCACGGCGATTCGACGGTCTACAACTCGCGCAAGGAGCGCGACGAGCGCATCGGCCAAGTCTACTATATTCGAGGCAAGAACCAAGTCGCAACGCCCGGGATACCGGCGGGCGACATTGCCGCAACGGCCAAGCTACAGGAAACCAGCACGGGCGACACGCTGGGCGACAAGGCGAAACCGTTGACCTTAGAGCCAGTCCACTTTCCCGATCCGATCTATCAGGTCGCCATCGCCGCCAAATCAAAGGCCGACGAAGACAAAATGGGCCCGGCCTTGGCGCGCCTGCACGAAGAGGACCCGACGCTGCACGTGCGCCGCGACCCCGAAACGCATCAGACGCTGCTCCTAGGCATGGGCGATTTGCATCTCGATATCGTGATGGAGAAGCTGAAGCGCAAGTTCAGCGCCGAGGTGGTGTCTGAGGAGTTCCGCATCCCGTTTCGCGAGACCGTGGTCGGCTCGGCCAAAGCGCAAGGCAAGTTCAAGCGTCAGAGCGGCGGTCGCGGCCAATACGGCGACTGTTGGATCGAGCTAGAGGCCTTGCCGCGCGGATCGGGCATCGAGTTTGGCGAGAAGATCGTCGGTGGCGCGATACCGAAGAACTACATACCTTCGATCGAAAAGGGCATCCGAGAAACAGCCGAAAAAGGCCTTATCGCAGGCTATCCTTTGGTCGACTTTAAGGCGGTCGTATACGACGGCTCCTATCACGACGTCGACTCGTCTGACGCTGCATTTAGGATGGCGGGCAACATGGCGCTCAAGGCTGCCAGCGAGAAAACGGGCGTTGTGATGTTAGAGCCGGAGTTGGAAGTGGAAATCAGCGTGCCCGACGCGTACACTGGCGACGTGATGGGCGATATGAACGGTCGCAGGGGCCGCATCCTTGGCATGGAGCCGGCCGGTAAGGGAAGGCAAACGGTTCGCGCCATTGTGCCAATGGCCGAGATGCTAAAATATGCGCTCGAACTGAGATCGATCACTCGTGGGCGCGGGCGATTTAAGACTAAGCTTGCGGGCTACACCGAAATGCCGCACAATGTCGCGGCCCCGCTGATCGAGAAAGCCAAAAAAGAGCGCGAAGCGCAACAGGATCATTAGAGGAACAGAGAGGACGATAAATGGCCAAAACCACGTGGATTGTCAAAGCTCGACTAAAGCCAAAGTATTCGACCCGCAAGGTCAACCGGTGCAACGTTTGCGGGCGGCGGCACGGCTACATTCGTTTCTTTAGCCTTTGCCGAATCTGCCTGCGCGAAATGGCGCACAGGGGCCTGTTGCCCGGCGTCAAGAAGTCGAGCTGGTAAGGAGCGCAAAAGAAATGATGACTGACCCTATAGCCGATATGCTCACCCGACTGCGAAACGCGGCGCGGGCCGAAATGCCCAGCGTCAGCATGCCGCATAGCGCGGCAAAAGAGCGTTTGGCGAACGTACTGAAAGAGGAAGGCTTTGTGCGAGCCGTCAACGTGGATCGCAGCAAGCAGTTTCCAATCTTGCAGATCGCGCTGCAATACGGCAAGAACGGCGATTGCGCCATCGCTCACATCGAACGAGTGAGCAAACCCGGACGCCGGATCTATCGAGATGTAAAAGGGCTTAGACCCGTTCGGCGCGGCTTGGGTAGCGCGATCGTATCGACCTCGCAAGGCCTTATGCCAGACCGCGAGTGCCGCAAGCGAAACATAGGCGGCGAGGTTGTCTGCATCCTCTGGTAGGCCGAAAGACGAATTAGGAGAAAAAGACCATGTCAAGAATAGGCAAAGCGCCCATAACAGTGCCGAACGGCGTAGAGATCAAGGTCGATGGCCTTGCTGTAACCGTCAAGGGGCCAAAAGGGCAACTGAGCCACGACTTGCCCGAAACGATCACCCTCGAGCAGCAGAACGGTACGCTTCATGTCAAGCGGCAAGACGACGAGCGCAATAATCGATGCCAGCACGGCTTACAGCGCACGCTTATCAACAACATGGTTCAAGGCGTTAGCGAGGGCTTCGAAAAGGCGCTCGAGATCGTTGGCGTCGGCTATCGCGCCTCGATGGAGGGCCCGACGCTGGTGCTGCAGATCGGCTTCTCGCACTTGGTCAAGGTGCCGCCTATGGAGGGCATTTCCTTTGAGCTGGCGCAGGACCCTCAGTCCAAGAACGGTCTAATACTGGTGCGCGGCATCGACAAGCAGCGCGTCGGTCAGCAAGCCGCCGACATCCGAGCCATCCGCCCGCCGGACGCTTATAAAGGCAAGGGCATCCGATACAAAGGCGAGGTCATCAAGACCAAGGCCGGAAAGAGCGCGATCGGAGCCAAGAAGTAGCCGCGTCGGCAATAGGGTATAGTATCTGACCATTCGTTCCTGGCTGACTGCCGGAGACTCCTATGAAAGACGACCCCAAACTCTATCTGACAGAAGAAGGCTATCGAGCATTAGAAGCGGAACTAAAGCAACTGACCACCGTTGAAAGACATCGAGTGGCCGATCAGTTTCGAGAGTATAAAGAACATGGCGAAACAGGCGACGAGGCCGAGTTCGAGAGCCTCAAGAGCCAGCAAGCGATGCTTGAGTCCCGGATACACGACGTAAAGGCCATTCTGGCTCGGGCCACCGTGGTGAAACCGTCCGACGTGCCGACCGACCATGTAAGCGTGGGCTGTTTGGTCGAGATCCAAGACGCGGAGACCAACAAGAAGCAGAAAGTGCAGGTGGTCGGCGCTGCAGAGGCGGACCCGCTAAAGGGACGGATCTCCTACCTGGCGCCGCTCGGCGAGGCGCTGATGGGTAGAAAAAAGGGCGATTCCGTGGACGTTAAACTGCCGCACGGACGCGCCCGTTACAAGGTGCTCAAGATTTCGAAGTAGCCCTTAGATGCTGTCTCCCGCCTTGCCAAAGTTCGACAGCACGATCGCCAAATCCAAGTCGTCGACCACGCCGTTGCCCGTTATGTCGGCGTCAACGTTGTTGGTGCCAAATCGGGTTAGAATGCGCGACAGATCGGTGTCGTCGATGAGGTTGTCGTCGACCGAATCGCCGTTGACAAGCGGAAAATCGATGTTCAGCGTTCCGCCCGAAAGGCTTGCGCCGACCGTCCTTCGCAGCCCAGAACCCATCTTTGTGCTGACCAACACCGCGCCATTGATCTGGGTCGAAAGCGTGTAACTTCCGTCGGCGGCCAGCGTTACGGTGTGGTTTTCCGTTGTTGCGCCTTGCTTGATGGTGACAACGGCCTGGCGGTTTTGATAGGAGGCCTGATAGCCCTCTAGAGTCAGCCGCCCCGAGATCTGAGTAGCCGGCAAATCGGGCGCGCCATAAAGGCTAAAGAAGAATCCCGCATGAATGGCCCCAAAATAGTATGCGTCGTACTGCGTACCGTTCCACTGCACGAAGTAATCCAGGTTCGCATCGCCTTGAGCCGTCGCCCAGGCGCCAGGCGAGGTAACTTGCACGCCCAAATAGCAACTGAAGTAGTCGTCCTCGATTCTTCCGCACTGTACGGTGAAGACGTTGGACATGGTGTTCGTGCGCAAGCGCCAGACGCCCGATTGAGGCACATAGAGCACGTGGGGCCCTCGATTGCTTCCATTAAACGTCTGCGGCTCCCCGATCGGCTCGGGCGGAAAGTCGCCCGTGGCCGGCGCATAGAAGCCCTGAATCGTGTAAAAGCCCGGATTCGGAAAATAAATCCCGATATCCACCTGACTGATTCGAAATCGGCCAACGCCGGATGGATCCATCGACTGGTTGATCAGCACGTCGTCCAAGACGATGGCGCTGCCGCCTTCATAAGCGTAGTTGGTCGCAATCTCGTGATAATAAAGGCGAGAATCCTGCACTCGCGCGCCGGTCCAGTTGATAATCGGCTTCTCAAAGGGGTTTGAAACAGCATCGGCCATAAGAGCCTTCGAATCGATGCGTTCTATCAACTGCCAGCCTTGCCCGAAGCCAGCCGCCGTTACAAACGCGCTCAAAAGCAGTCCGATCTTCCGCATTTGGTTCATCCTCCTCGGTTTGGTAATATTCTAACCTGTTTTTTGACGATCAATTCTCTGTTCCTGTTCCAGTATCGCGCGGATCGCGAGGAACCATCCTCATCCTCTCGGGCGGCGGGGCGCCGATCAGGCGGTCCACCTCGTTTGCCCGTTGCAGATCAGGGCTCAGCCATGCGTCATAGTCGTCCGGGTGAATGATGACCGGCATTCGGTCGTGCGCTTGTGCGACCAGTTCGTTCGGCTCCATGGTCAGGATCGCGCAACTCTCGATCAGCGAGCCGTCCGGCGAATGCCATCGGTCGTAAAGCCCGCCCAAGCCCATCAGTGGGGAGTCAGTCATCGAAATGAGATACGGCTGTTTCTTGGAACCTTCTTTCTTCCATTCGTAGAATCCAGAGGCGGGAATCAGACAGCGCTTATGCCGCATCGCGCCCTTAAACGAGGGCTTCTCCCATGCCGTCTCAGATCGGGCATTAAACATTTTGTATCCAATCGTCGGATCCTTTGCCCAAAAGGGAATCAGCCCCCAAACCAGATGGGTCAGTTCGCGCTGCTTGGCGTCATTGATGCGGACTGCGAGCACGGGCTCGGCGGGAGAGATATTGTATCGAGGCTCGATCTCGAAGGCTAAGTCCAGACGGAACTGTCTGGCCAGTTCGTTCGCGGTGGCGCATAGGGCAAATCGGCCGCACATGGCTAACCTCTCTTCTCCGCTTCGTAATGCACCCAACGCGGGGCGAGTTTGAACTGTATCAGCGTCAGCGCAAGGATAATGGCAAAGATGATCCAGGCCAACGCCGAAGCATAGCCCATCTTAAAATAGGTAAAGGCGTTGCTGAACAAGTACATCACGGGCACCAGCATGCTATCGACCGGACCGGAGCCGCCCTGACCGCCTCCCAAGACGTAGATACGGTCGAACTCCTGCAGCGCGCCGATGGTGCCCATGATCAGGTTGAAAAAGACGTAAGGCGACAGCATGGGCAGTGTGATGCGGCGAAACACTTCGGCCTTGCTGGCGCCGTCGATCTCGGCGGCTTCGTATAGGTGTTGCGGGATGCCCTGAAGACCGGCCAGCCAGAGTATCATGCCGCCGCCTGCGCCCCAAAGCCCCATCACGATCAGGCCGGGCTTGGCCCATTCGGGCACGCTGAACCAGCCGGGAGGCGTCCAACCGAACCACTCCGTCAGGGTCGCTTGCCACGCCGCATTGATCAGCCCCCGGCTCGGATCGCCGCTCAGCGCCCAACCCCAGAGCACCGCAGCAGCAATGGTCGGCACGATGGCCGGCATATAGTAGGCCGTCCGATAGCCCGTCATCCCGCTAACGCCCGTATTCAGCAGCATCGCGATCGCCAATCCGGTCGCCATATTGAGCGGAATGCCGATCACCGCTAAGTAAAAGGCGTTGTAAAAGGCTTTCGACAAAAACTCGTAGTCCTCGGTCAGCAGCAGCGCATAGTTGTTCAGACCGACCCACCGAGCGGGATGAAGCACGTCGTAATCGCAAAAACTGAGCATGAGCGACGCGATCATCGGCCCGGCGGTAAAGGCCAAAAAACCGATCAGCCAAGGCGAGACGAACGCATAGCCGTAGTAGGCCTCCTGTTTGGCCATGCGCGGCAAGCGATGCGACCGCCACCTTGACACTAGATAGGCCGTCAGAAAGAGGCCGAGTAAACCAAGCGAGATCAAGACCGGGCGCCACTCGATTATCGGGTTGCTTTCGCGGCTGTAGACTTTGTCCAACTCGCGCTGAACTTTCGACTGCGACTCGGCAAGCGCCGCTTCCGGAGACTTGACCAAGTGCACAGCTTGGTCGAAAGCGCGGACATGCTCGTCCCAAAGCCGCTGCCCCACGAACGTAACCGGTCTGAATCGCGCGACAGGGAGCAGATCGATATAGGTCTGCACGACCTGTCGAAACTTTGGATCCTTGGGCATATACTGGGCGTATACAGCCTCGTTGACGCGCATATTGGCCGAAAATCGAGGCACGTACATGCGCCCTTTCGTCCGGTAGTAGGCTGCCTGAGCCTCCGAGCTGATCAGGGCGCTCTCGACGCCCGCCATCCATTTGACAAACTTCCAAGCGGCCTCTACATTTCGCGAGCCGGCCGGAATGGCGTAGGAAAAGCCGCCGTTCCACGTGATGAAGCGGTCCTTGCCGGCAAAGCGTCCGCGCTGATGATAGCGATCCGTCGGCACTGGGGGCGGGGCTGCGGCAAAGTCAAGATCGGGAGCATAGCGGGCGATACCGTTGAGCACCCAATCCCCATCGATTTTCATCGCGACTTTGCCCACAAAGAAGGGGTCTTGCTCGCGTCCAAGGAAGCCTGACTGAAACTTGTCGATCTCGTTGATGCCGCCGAGCTCCTTGTAAACGCGCACCATAAACTCGAGCGCCTCTCGTGTCTGCGGATTGTTGATCGTGCAGGTGCGGCCATCGGGCGACATGAACTCGCCCTCGTTCTGCCACGAATAGAGATAGAGCCAAGAGTTGCCAAAGTTGGGGATGAAGCCGATGCGTTCCAACTGGCCGTTCTTGTTGCGCTTAGTCAGTTTCTTGCCGTATTCCAGCAACTCGTCCCAGGTGCGGGGCGGTCGATCGGGATCAAGGCCGACCTCTCGGAAGATCGCGCGATTGTAGAGGAGCGCGCGGTCGTCTGTGCCCGCCGGCACTGCGTACACCTTGCCTTTGTAGACCGCCTCGTTCCAACAGGCCGGATAGTAATCGTCTTGCCGCACGCCCTCTTTAAGATGCTTGTCCCGCTCGATCAGGTCGTCCAAAGCGCGGAAGGCCGAGCGAGAGGCCCAGTCGCCGATGGTGAAGCGGTCTTGAAAGATGACATCGGGGGGCGCTTTGCCCACAATGGCCGTCATCAGTTTTTGCGGGTTCATCCTGCCAGCGCCCATCGACAGCAATTGCACCTTGATGTCGGGATTGCGCCGTTCGAACTCTTTGATCTGGGCTGCCAGTCCTTGTTGTTCTTCTCCCAAAGACAAGCCCCATACGATCAATCGCGTTTCTTGCGCATGGGCCACGGCGAACAGGGCGACGAGCGCGACCAGCAGTCTCATAGTGCGTCGTGCCCGGGCGGAGGCGACCACTTTTCGCGCGGATGATAATGTTGGTACACCTTGCGGGCGATGGCCTTGATCATCTTTTGGCTTTCGTTTTCTTTGCTCCAGCGGCGATCTTCTATCTCCTTCGCATAGACAGCGAGAATGTAAGGCCCGCTGGGAGAGAAGACGATCGCGATGTCGGAGCGCGAAGCATCGATAGAGCCGCTCTTGCTGGCGACCGGCACCCAGGGCGGCGACTGTGCGGCGATCAGATCGTCGAAATATTGATGGGTAAGGATGCGGATCATCGCTTCGCAGGCGGCGACGGTGCCCGCCTTGTTCGTGCGGATGGCGTCGAGCAAGGCGACCATTTCGTTCGGCGTTGCCATGCCCATCCCCCATTTTTCTCGCAATGCAAGGAGTTCTTTCTCTTCGGGCGGGATAGCCGACAAGAGCCGGGTGTCCTTCAGATTCAGCCTGGAAAGCCATTCGTTGATCGCTACAACGCCGAGTTTCTTGGCCAGCATGATGGTCGCCGTATTGTCGCTGACCGTGATCATCAGGTGGATCAGTTCCTTGATCTCCGGCTTGGCGTCGTCCTTATAGAACTGCAGGAAGCCAGCGCCGCCGCGCCGATCGTCCGGCGCGATGGCGAGTTTATCCAGGTAGCCGAGCCGACCCGATGTCACCTCCTCGAACGCTTTGCCCATGACTGCGACCTTTATCGTGCTGGCCGTGGGGAAGATCTCGTCGCCGTTGAGCGCGATGCGGTGATTTTGCCGCGTGTGATAGAGGCTGTAGCCCACGATACCCTTGACAGGCTTTGCAAGGGCGTCTAACTCGGCTTTGAGCCTGCGTTCCGAAGCGCTCTGGTTCACGTGGTCAGAGATTCGCCGTCCAGCCTTCGTTTCCTGGCGGCGATTCGTACCTAAAATTGTGCTACAAATCTTCATTTTCCCGTTCGAAGCCCGAATCCGTAGATTTGGGACTAAAGTCTATAGGAATCAAGCCTCCCGACGACGTATTCTTTGGCATGGAACCCATGGAGGTTCAAGGGAGGGCCGTATGAAAGCAGCAATTCTGGCTGTATTAGCCACAGTGGCCATAGGATCGGCTTTTGCGCAAGACGCGGAGCATCATGAATCAAGATGGATGGGCTACGCCAATCCGATATCCGACGCAGAAAGGGCGATCAAGCATCCGCCATTAGATGTACCGAAGTACTTCAAGCGCATCAACCCGACGTTGCCTAAGGACAACCGCGGCATGGGCGACGAGGCCGCCTACGACGATCAATCCGAGCCGCAAATCCAGTTTGCGAACATGTTTCGCAACTTCAGCGGCGGATCGACAGGTTGGTTTCCGCCCGATCCAGTGGTAGCCTCGGGCATAGACCGAATCATCGTCGGCGTGAACAGCGACATCTTCATTCGCAACAAGAACGGCGGCTTGATCGGTCGCATCTCTTCTGACAACTTGTTCGGAGGCAGCACGTTCAAGTTCGACCCGCGTGTGGCCTGGGACCCCTGGCGAAGTCGATTCTTAGTGCTCTACATGGCCAAGAGCGAATCGCCCAGGCAGTCGTTCTGGGCCCTAGCAATCTCAAAGACTGCCACGCCGACCGCCGTCGCATCCGACTGGCACACCTACTTTTTTAGCACGGCTCCTGGCGATAACTGGGGAGACTACGGCTACATGGGATTTGACGAGAACGCCGTCTTTCTCAGTTGCACGATGATTCCTTACGGCTTGGGTTTCCGCGCCAATCGTTTCTTGACTTTGAACAAGGACGAGATCTATAGCGGCTTGCCGGCAGGAAGCTGGATGGATTCGGACTTCAGTCTGGATTACATGGCTCCTGCGCAAATGTGGACAGGCGCCGGCAGAGGCTACATCGTCGGGTTTTCGGACGGTGGCGGAAGCCAAATGAAGGTCTGGCGCATCAATTGGACGGGCACGACATGGGCGCAAAAATGGGCGAACAGTCCGGGCTTTACACGCACGGATGTGAGCGTGCCGACGTACATTGTGCCGCCCAATGCCACACAGCCGGGCGGACTGAGCCGATTGGACACAGGCGACACCCGAGTGAGAGACGCTGTGTTCTACAACGGCACGCTCTACACGGTTCAGAGCGTTGCGGTCAACTTTGGAAGCGGCAATCGCACCGGATACCGAGCCTACCGTGTCAATGCCGCCAGCCCGACCACTTTCTCTCACTCGACATCCGGCGCGAATGGGTTCGACTGCTACTACCCGGCGATCTTTCCGACTTCGGGCGGCGATGCAGTGATCGTCTTCGGACGCTCCAGCTCGTCGGAGTTTGCATCGCTGCGCTACACCACGTGGCGCAACGGCGTGGCACAAGTCGATAACAGCACGCCCATTCGCGGCAGCAGCGTTGGCTACGTTCGCATCGACGATCAGGATCGAAATCGGTTTGGCGACTATTTTGGCGCCGCCCTCGACCCGTGGGACTTACAAACCATCTGGGTCGTTGGCGAGTACGTTACCGGTTCGACCACCTGGGACACGTGGGTGGCAGAGACCAACTTCAAACCCACAACGACCCTAACCTCCGACCCCATTGTTGGACAGTTGGGTCAGACGGTGAACCTCCGATCTACGCTCAGACGCAACGACACAGGAGCGTTCGTGGCCGGTCAGACGATCCAGTTTAAAGTGAACGGCCTGACTGTAGGCAATGGCGTTACGGACAGCAACGGTGTGGCCACTGTGCCTTACACAGTCCCTATGAACGCGCCGGTCGGAGGTCTGTTTCCAATCGTTGCGACATTTGAGCGTACGACGGCCTTGAACGGTTCGGGCGCTGGAAGCGATCTTTTCATCCGCAAGCGCGATCCACAGGTCCTTGTAACCTGGGTCTATGTGTCCGACGGCCAAGACGTAACGCTCTATGCTCGACTGCAGTGGCCGGCTGGGCCGGAAATGGTGGCCGGAAAGAGCCTGGATTTCTATGTGCGAGATGTCTATCGCGGAAGCGCGATCACCGATTCGGTGGGATTGGCTCGATTGCCGTTCCATGTTACGGGACTGCCTGCCGGCAGCAACCAGATCAGGGTTGAATTTGCAGGCGACGCGATCTACAATCCAGCCAGCAATACCGGGGTCATGCGAGTGGAGCCACCGACTTCCTTGGTTCTGACTGTAACGCCTACCTTGGTCAGGCAGGGCCGCTATACTGCGACGATATCTGCGACGCTCAGAGACAGCGCTGGCCAGCCCATTAACGCAGCCGAGATCGAGTTCTTCATGAACGGTCAGTACTTCTTTTCTCGAAACACCTCGTTTAACGGGCAAGTAAACTTCACCATCCAGTTTTCTAGCGGGCACCCTTGCGGCGAGAACCAGTTGCTCGCTCGATTCTGGGGCGAATTCGGCCTTGCAAGTTCGCGCGACACCAAGATCATCACCGTTCGCCTCGCCGAGGACTTGGACATGAACGGTATTGTGGACGACGCCGATCTGGCGATGGCGCTGACCGACTTTGGTACAAACCTGTTCCGGTCGGACGTGGACAAGAACGGCGTGGTGGACGATATCGATCTGTCGCGCATTCTCGAAAGGTTCGGACACGTAGGCTGCTAAGTCGAGCGTAGGTATAATTCGCGCGGTTTGAAGGGATCGCGCGAATTTACCTTTATCGGCGCAGCAATCGGCAGCGTTGTCGGGCTGTTGGCGGGCGTCAGCATCGCACTGGCCGCAGGCATCGGACTGCTATGGGGCGCTCTCTTGAGTCTGGGTCTGGCGCTCTCTTTGGCCGGTATCGGCGGCGGTATCGGCTATGCGATTGCCAATCGCTTGCCGCCGATGTTGCCGGCCTACCGATCCGAGCACGACAAACTGCGCCAAACGGCGAAAAGAGTCCGCAAAACGCTTAAGAAGATCCAGATGGGAGAGGATGGGGGAAGAACCCTTGATCGGATCCTCAACAAGGACGCCGAGCTTCGCCATCGCGCCAGCAAACTGAAAGAAGCCATCGCCGCCCTCGCGCACGAGAACTTAGGCTGGTCGGACCGAA
The DNA here is from genome assembly GCA_013359125.1 of Armatimonadota bacterium. Classification (NCBI taxonomy): domain Bacteria; kingdom Bacillati; phylum Armatimonadota; species Armatimonadota bacterium. The sequence goes on from JABWCR010000017.1 coordinate 48,515, forward strand.
TCGTCGGCGGCATCGATGTGCTGAGCGGCGCCATGAACCAACGCCCGGGCAAGAGGCTGACCAAGATCGATTGGGAGATTCAGTCCTACCGAGCCAAACTGGAGCGAGAAGCCGATCGTCTGGACAAGGAGACTCGAAAGACGACCGATTTGCGCGCCAAAACGGAGCTGGAATCGGCTTTGGCGATGAAGCTGAAGGAGAAGACAGCATTCGAACAGATCGACGGCGCGGTGCAGTTTATCGAAGCGCAGCTGGCGCGCAACCGCGCAAGCCTAGAGGCCGTGCATGGCCGTGCGACCCGCTTGATCCACCTCGATGCGCCGCTCCCCACAGCCCAGCAAGATTTGGCGCAGGAGTTGGACGAGCAACTGCACGCTTACGAGCGCGCATTGGAAGAGGCGCGATTCGAACGCCTTTACGACATCGACTCCCAGGAGCATTTGAGACTCAATGAATAGCCTGAATGAGATTATCCAGGTCGATTGGGAACGACGAATGCGGTCGAATCCCGAGCGCGCATCGTCCATGGGCGATCGGCGATACGACGATCAATGGACCGACTACAGCCTAGACGCTTTCGATAGGCGGTATCGAGAGATCGAATCTGAGCTACAGATGCTGAACAGAATCGATATCGGCGTATTGAGCGACGAAGAACGGCTGAACTGTGAACTCCTGAAGTTAGAACTGGAAACAGAGTTAGAAGGCGAGCAGTATCGGCTCTACCTGATGCCATTGAACCAGCGACGCGGCCCGCAGAGCCTGGACGACATGGCCGGATATCTGAGGCTGGAAACAGAACAAGACTTTGAAAACTGGCTGGCGCGGCTGGACAAACTGCCCGTGTTGGTCGATCAGCATATTGAACTCTTGAGAGAGGGCATGCGATCGGGCATGATGCTGCCCAAGGTCGTTCTGAGCCGCGTGCCCGCCCAGATCGAAAAGCAAGTCGTATCGTCGCCCGAAGAAAGCCCCTTTTTCCACGCTTTTAAGAAAGCCCCAAACGATGCGCTGAGGGAAAAGGCCAAGGCGATCATAGGCCAAAGCGTGCTCCCCGCCATGCAGAAGTTCCAACGCTTCTTTGTGGACGAGCACTTGCCCGCTTGTCCGGACGAGATCGGATTTAGCCATCTGCCCAACGGCGAAACGATCTATGCCTATCTGGCCCGAGTGCACACCACGACCAGTCTGACGCCCGACCAGATTCACGAGACTGGCCTGTTAGAGGTTGCAAGGATTACCCAAGAAATGGAGCAGTGCAAGGATCGAGCTGGCTTTGCAGGCGACATGGCTTCGTTTTTCGCCTTTTTGCGCTCCGATCCACAGTTTTTCTACAAGACGGGGCAGGAACTCTTGGATGCTTACCGGGCCATGAGCAAGAAGATCGACCCCGAACTGGTGCGCTTGTTCCGAACCTTGCCGCGGACCCCATACGGCGTCGAGCCGATTCCGATGAACATCGCGCCCGATACGACCACGGCCTACTATCGGCCCGCGGCGGCGGACGGCTCTCGCGCCGGAAGCTACTTTGTCAACCTTTACAAGCCGGAAAGCCGCCCAAAATGGGAGATGATGGCGCTCTCGCTGCACGAGGCCGTGCCCGGGCATCATCTGCAGATCGCGCTCGCCATGGAGCAGACGCATTTGCCCAACTTCCGCCGTCATGCCTACTTTAACGGCTACTTGGAGGGTTGGGCGCTCTCCGCCGAAAAATTGGGCGAGGAGATGGGACTGTACGAGGACGAGTACTCGCGCTTTGGCCGACTTACGTACGAGATGTGGCGCTCTGTGAGACTAGTCGTGGATACCGGGATGCACGTGAAGGGCTGGTCGCGCGAGAAAGCGATCGAATACTTCATGCAGAAGGCGGCCAAGACCGAACTCGATGTGGTCAACGAGATCGACCGCTACATCGCTTGGCCCGGCCAGGCGCTCGCCTATAAGATCGGCGAGATCAAAATGCAGGCCATCCGTGCGAAGTGCGAGAAGGCGTTAGGCGACCGGTTCGACATCAAGGCCTATCACGACGCAATCTTGCTGGACGGCGCCATGCCGCTCAACGCCCTCGAACGAAAGATCGACCGCTGGCTGGCTAATCCAGTCTGATCTCCTTGCCCTCGTCAGCGCTGCGATAGAGACCGTCCAGGATCGTGATCACATCCAGCGACTGCTCGGCCGGTACGGGCGAGGGAAGACCGTTGGCGACCGCTTCGGCAAAGGCCATGCACTCCTTAGCATGAGGCTCGCCGCCTTCCGCATTGACCAAGGTCGCGTTGCTATGCTGGCGCGTCTCGTTGTGCGTGCGCAGTATCTCGTTGTTCGGCCAGTGCGCGCCGCCTTTCTCGCCATACAGCCACATCTGCATATCCTCGCTCAAGGTTTTGTGGTGCAGAAGCCAGCTCACCTCCAGCATCAGCGTCGCGCCGTTATCGAACCGCACAAAGGCTGCGGCAAACTCTTCCACGTCCCAATATTCGGGGATCGGGCCGCCCCAATTGCTAAACGCGCCCGGCTGTCGGCGCAAACGGTCTTGGGTTATGCCCGATACGGCGACAGGCTTGGGATGTCCCATCATCCATAAGGTCAAGTCTAAAATGTGCACGCCGATATCGATGCAAGGGCCGCCGCCTGCGTGTTGCTTCATCACGAACCCTGGGCCGGTGGGCGCGCCCGATCGGCGCAGCATCCACGACCGCGCATGGTAGACCTGGCCAAGGGCGCCACCGTCGATCTCAGTTTTGAGCGCCTTGGCCGTACCCGTGTATCGAAAGTGCTGGGCGGTCATCAGCATCTTGCCGCTACGATCGCGCGCCTCGATCATCTGCCGAATGTCGGCGGGCGTCGGGGCCAGCGGCTTTTCGCAGATAACGTGCTTGCCGGCGTTGAGCGCAGCGACCGTGAGCGGCGCGTGATACATGTTAGGAGTGCAAACGTCCACAATATCGATCTCTGGGTCGGCGATCAGCGCTTCGCCCGAGTCGTAAAGCCGATCGATGTCCTGTTCTGCGCCGATTTTGCGCAGATTGTCGGCGTTGTTGTCTGCCAGGGCATAGAGTTCGGTATGGGGGCTTTCGCGCCATCCAGGGAAATGTGTGCGGGCGATGCCGGCGACGCCAATGACGCCGACTTTGAGCGATTTTGACATTCAGAAACCTCGGTGATAAGGGATTGCGGTTTAGTTTCGAGCGCTGGAGGCGAATCCCTTCTCCTTGTCTGGCGGCCCAATGAAATTCGCCCGAACGGGATTTTTTTCAAATGTAGCACAATTTTGAGTACGAATCACGGCCAGCGCAAGGCGAGCAACGGCGCGATCTCCTCCAATAGAGCCTCGTGCCGCTCGTCAAATTGTCCGACCTCCGTGCCGTCCAAATCGATCTGCCCGATCACCGATCCAGCCTCATCGCGCACCAAAACCACAATCTCCGAGCGCGTCTCCAAATTGCACGCCAAGTAGTTCGACCGCTCCCGCACGTCTCGAACAATCTGGTTCGCGTCCTCCGCCACCGCCGTGCCGCAGACTCCCTGTCCAATCGCGATCCGAGTATGCTCCGTAGGCGGGCCGACAAAAGGCCCCAAATGCAACTCCCCATTGCGCAACAGATAAACTCCCGCCCAATGGCAGTTCAATCGCCGATGCAACACCTGCATGGCGGCCAAAATCGCAGCCTCATTGGACTCCTCAGAATCCATTGCCGAACCGACTTCGCTAACTATGGCCTCTCGATCCATCCAAGTATAATTCTGACATGCTCTATGCAGGTCTGGCGGCCTTAGGCGCCGCGATTGCGGCGCTCATCGGCAACTGGATCATCCTCCGTGCAGCGCTCAAGCCGCCCCGAACGCCGCTGTTCCTAACTCCGCTCGATCTGGACCTGCCTTATATCGATGTGCGATTCGGCAAGGAGATCGAACTGGCCGGATGGTGGATTCCGGCGGACAATGCGGTCGGCACGGTCGTTTTGTGCCACGGCTACTTCATGAATCGCAGCGAACCGCTGGTCGTCGCCAAACGATTGTGGCCCTTGGGCTTCAATTGCTTGACGTTCGATTTTCGCGCCTGTGGCAAGAGCGGAGGCGATCTCTGCAGCCTTGGCTATCACGAATCAAACGATGTGACAGCCGCGGTAGACGAGGCAGAGAGACGGACGCCCGGGCTGCCGATCATCGCGTTCGGCGCATCGATGGGCGCGGTCGCTTCGATCTTTGCCGCCAGCCGCGATCGCCGAATCGCGGCCATCGTTGCCGATTCGCCCTACGCTCGGCTCAGCGACGCCGTGGACGACTGGTGGAAGGGAAGCGTCGGACCCTTGGCGATGTGGCTGCTGAAGCCGGCGAAGTTAGTCGGCATCTTGATGACCAAGGTCTCGCCCTATAGCGTGCGGCCCGATATGGCCGTCCAGGCGATAGACCGACCGATTCTGCTGCTGCACGGCGAGCGCGATCGCTTGATCCCGGCGCATCACTCGCGCCGCATTTACGCCGTGGCCAACGAACCGAAAGAGGCGCTCTTCTTCGAACAGAGCGACCACGTGCAAGCGCGATTCGACCATCCGGAGCGGTACTATCAAGCGCTGACGTCGTTTGTGCAAAGCGTTGTCAAAAGGGAGGCGGGCTGTGAAGTTTGATCAACAGATTGAGTATTTGGTTCGATCTCGTCATGCGCTGATCTACGTCCAGACGGCAGAGGAGCGCCGCGCCGAAACGGAACTAAGGGTAGTGGCAGAAAGGCTCAAGCGGCCGTTGCACGTCTGGACGAACACGCAGGGCTTGCTGCCGCCCCTAACCGACGAAAAACCCAGCAAACTCGCGCCCGACCTGGAAGCGCTCACCCAAATCTGGCAGCACAAGGGCAACGGCCTCTTCATGCTCAAGGACTTTCACGCCAGCCTCAACGATAGTCGCGTCATTCGCCTGTTGCGCGATCTGAACCCCAGAGCCGCCAAGAACGGGCAAACCCTTCTCATCGTCAGCCCCGTGCTCAAACTGCCCGTCGAATTGGAAAAGGAGATCACGGTCGTCGAGATGCCCTTGCCCGACCGAACCGCCATCGAAGCGCGAATCCGCGATCTTTTAGTCGTCATGCAAGGCAAGGACGGCATCGACACCCAGATCGAACCGCAGCGTTTCGAGGAGATCGTGCTGGCGGCGCAAGGGCTAACCATGGAGGAGATCGAAAACGTCTGCCTCAAGTCGTTCGTGCAGTTCAAAGCGCTCAACGTCGAGGCGATCCTAGAAGAAAAGCAGCAGATCGTCCGCAAGTCCGGCGTGTTGGAGTATTACGCCTCGCAAGAGGAATTGAAAAACGTCGGCGGCATGGACTCGTTGAAAGAGTGGCTCCGAAAGCGCCGAGCATCGCTCACTGACAAGGCGCGCGAGTTCGGACTGCCGGCGCCAAAGGGCATGCTGCTGTTGGGCGTGCAGGGCTGCGGCAAAAGCCTCGTCGCCAAATCGATCGCCACGCTATGGGGCTTGCCGATGCTGCGATTCGACGTGGGCCGGGTGTTCGGCAGCCTGGTCGGATCGTCCGAGCAGAACATGCGCATGGCCATCCGCACCGCCGAGGCGGTCGCCCCCTGCGTGCTCTGGATCGACGAGATGGAGAAGGCCTTTGCGGGCGTGCAAAGCTCCGGCATGAGCGACTCGGGCACCACCGCGCGCGTCTTCGCAACCTTCCTCACCTGGCTGCAAGAGAAAAAAGCCAGCGTCTTCGTGGTCGCCACGGCCAACGACGTGTCGCTCCTGCCGCCCGAACTGTTGCGCAAGGGCCGCTTCGACGAGATCTTCTTCATCGATCTGCCGACCCAGGCCGAGCGCGAGGCTATCTTCACCATCCACATCGCCAAGCGCAAGCGCGACCCCAAAAAGTTCAACCTCAAAAAGCTCGGCCAAGCCACCGAGGGCTTCTCCGGCGCCGAGATCGAGCAGATCATTGTGGCCGGGCTGTTCAGCGCGTTCGACGCCGGTCGAGATTTGACCACCGACGACCTGCAGACCGAAGCCGCCAACATGGTGCCCCTATCGGTGATGATGCGCGAGGAGATCGACGAGCTGAGATCGTGGGCCAAGATGCGCGCCCGCCCCGCCAGCGGCCACGAGGCGAGCCCCAAAAAGCGCTCGGCTCAGGCTTGACGCCCGATCCCTCGACGCCCGTAGGTTGGAGGGATCACTTCGTTCCCCTCCTTAAACGCGCAGCGTTGGAGGGGGCTTTTCGCTCTGTCCGTATAGCCGAAAATCGGTCTTTCGCGGTCGGCTTGCCCCCCTTCTGTATCTTCCCCCCAAAATCTTCGATTTTAGGGGGAAGAACGAATCCAAACCCTCCGCACCCGCTTGCCTGATCCCTTGTATCCTTATAGGTCGAGGGACTCCACACCTGCGGGCGTGGAGGGATCAAGGTTCGCTCATTCGCAGGATGGCGTCGGTTTTCGCTTGTGCGGCCTATTGCCGAATCGAGCCGGGCGCGTCGGGCATCTGGAGAACCTGGTCGTAGCAGGCGATCGCCGCGTCGTCCTGGCCCTGAACGACGAGCGCGCGCCCCTTGATCATGAGCGCCCAGGCGCGCGCCTCATGGTCATTGTCTATCGAGAAGTTTTATTCCTGACGCTGGCAGGGCGTCGATACGCCGCCTTGGACGATGGTTAGCGTTTCGCTCTTGCCGTCCGCCGGATCGGAGAATATAAGCCTGGCGCCGACTTTCGATACTTCGAACGTCCGGTTGTCCTGAGCTTGCAATCGGAACGGCGGTTGCCCGGTTACCTGGGCGTAGAGCGAACCGTTTTTGAGGCTGATCTCGATGATTGTGTCGCCCATGATTTTGTACTTGCCGACAAACGGCTTTAGATCGTCCTCGGCGAGTTTCAGGTCGAGTACCGCTTTCGGCATCTCGAACGGCCTGCCAAAGGCGATCTGACTGAGATCGTAGGCGGTTCGATCGGCGTCCCCCTCTTCACTATTAGAAATCGCTGCGACAACGGTCTTTTCGTCGGGGAATGTGAGCAGACAGGAGACAAATCCGTCGATGCCGCCATTGTGCCAGACGCGCCGATGGCCGTGCGGCTTATCGATCACCCAGCCGTAGCCCATCGGTCCGCCCGCATTCGTCCACATCTTGTCGATGGCGCTCTTGGGCAGGGCTTTTCCGCTCCAGAGCGCCTGGACCCATCTGTTCAGGTCGCCCACGGTAGAGCTGATCGCCCCGGCGGCATGGGGCACGATCATGTTGATGGGGTCTGCAACCACGACTTTAGGCTGTATCGATTCGTAGCCGACCGCCATCCAGCGCTGGAACGACTTTTCGTGCCCGGTGCGCGATAGGCCGTTCGGCTTAAAGAATGTCGCGCCCAGATAGTCGAAGTAGCTCTTGCCCGTAACGCGCTCGATGATCATCCCGAGCGCGATGTAGCCAGAGTTGCTGTACTCCTGTTTCGCGCCCGGCTCAAAGACCAACGGCTTGTCCTTGGCCCATTGAAGCGTCTTGACCGGTCCATGGTCTGCGTTCTTGACTCGCCCATAGATCGGGTCGGCCGTCAGGCTATACAGCCCGGATGTATGGCTTAGGAGGTGATGAATGGTAATCGGCTCCCACGCCTTTACCGGGTCTTTCAGAAACTTGTTCAGTTTGTCCGTAGTCTTGAGCTTGCCGTCTAATTCGAGCTTCATGATAGCGGCAGCGGTGAACTGCTTAGTGATTGAGCCGATTCGAAAGACGGTATCCGGCTTGTTGGGGGCTTTCTGCGCGTGGTTGGCCATGCCGTGTGCAGAAAGGACTGCGATTGAGCCGTCGATCGAGATCAGCGCGGAGCCTGTAAAGCCTCTATGCTCCGTCGCCGCCTTTAGGTAGGCTTCCGCGTTCTCCTTGATCTTCCCGTTCGTCTTCAATTGGCTCATAGTAGATGATGATTCTACCATCCGGCATTCTTTCGACCCGCTTCTTGACCTGGGGCTTGGTCATGGCTTCATCTGTCGCGCCAGGGCAGCGGCGCCGACAACTCCGGCATCGTCCAGCCGCTCTGCTTGTACGATGCGGCAGGTTTCCATAAGCGTCGGGATGGCAAAGTCGGTGGCCGCGCGCCTCGCAGGCTCTAGCAACAGGTCGCCCGCCTTGCTAATCTGACCGCCCACAGCCACAATTTCGGGATTGAAAATGTTGATGTAAGTCGCGATAGCCACGCCCAGCCAGTAGCCGGTCTCGTCCCAGGTCTCTATAGCCGCCGGATCGCCCGCCAACGCGCCCTCGTGCAAGGTGCGAGGCGTAACCCGTTCCAAGTCGCCGCCCGCAAACTCCAGCGTTCTGCCTTTGCGACCACGGCGAACGACTTTCTGTCGGCCTCTTGCGCTGATGGCGACCTTTTGGATGATGCCTTCGATACAGCCCATTGCGCCGCACGGGCATCTGGGGCCGCCTGCCAGTACGATGGCATGGCCCAATTCGCCTCCGCCGCCGTTTGCCCCCACCAAAAGCGAAGCGCCTTGCCACCCCATGCCGTGCAACTGCTTGCCGCTCAAAACGACGCCGCCCCCAATCCCGGTTCCGACAGTGATCAGTACCAGTCCGGCCGCTGTGCCTTTGCCGCTGCCGTAGTAATACTCTCCCAATGCCGCCAGATTCGCATCGTTGCCCAGGAAGACGGGCACGCCCATCTGCGCTTCGATCTCGGCAGCGAGCGGCACGTCTCTCCAAACTTCCAACCGGCCGCCCCGCATTTCGCCTAGATTGGGCGCCCAGCGCACAATGCCAGATTGTGCGTCGACATGGCCAGGGGCTGCCAGGCCGATCGCGGTTGGCCGAACTTCAGCGCCCAGCGCTTCACGAATGGTCGCCACAATGGCTTCGACCGTTCTCTTGTAGCCCTGCTGGCCTTGAGAACTGCGCTCGGCAACGCGGCCGACGATTTGACCCTGATCGTCTACTATGCCGGCGCGGACGTTGGTGCCGCCTAGATCGATGCCGACATATGCAGGCGCCATGGATTTAGGAAGTGTTGAGGTTGGAAATGAAGTCTCGAAGCTGCACTCGCGCCGAATCGATCTCTTCCTGAAGCTTCTCGGTCTTGGAGCGAATCTCGTCCAGCTCTTTTTCCTGTGCGGTCAACCGGGTTACGTACTCGTTGTAGAGCGCGCTCTGCTGGTTCAGTCGCGCCATGTTCTCCCTGATTCTGGACTGATCCTGTTCGATAGTCCGGCGTCGAGCCTCTTGCGCCCGCTTTTGCTCTTCCAGCGAGCGGATGGTGTTTAGGCGCTGCTGAATGTTGGTCAGCGCCTGCCGAACGCCCTGCGACAGTCGCGCATCTTTAAGATAGAGCGCAATGCGATCTAACTGCTGATCGTCGATCGCGATCATTTCGGAGAGCGTTCGCTCTCGGACGACTGAGAACTTTTGCTGAGATTGGGCCTTGGATTGGATCAGGAATCGATGAGCGGCAATGGTGTCTTCCATCGGTTTCTGTTCCATTGCCATCTCGTAACCATCCATCTTGGGCACGGTTAGGACGATCGATTTCTCTTTGGCGCTGCGGTTGTGCAGGGCGTAGTTAGCCGTATTGCGAGCGCGTCGGGTCTCCTCCAGCACGCCGTTGACGATCTTGACCGATGTAATCGTCTCCGTTTCGTCGCCGCCTTCTATCCGGGCGTCCAGTTCCAGGTCGAAAGCATAGGCGATCAAACGCTTCTCCCCTGCGCCGACCGTATCGATCAGGCCGTCGCCGCTATAGGTTCCACGGTCAAAAACGGTAACCGGTCCTTCCAGTAGCGTCAATCCCGTGTCGTTGGTCAACTGGACGGCGAACATGGGCCGTGTTCGTCCTGGCTCGACAACGGTGAATCGAGCGATCGGCGCTGGCTGGTTGACAACGGGCAGCATAGCCGATTGCCGACGGTCCAGGCTCAGCGGCTGATCGATCCGGTACTCGAAAATGGCGCCCAAGTCCTCGCCCTCTGCCATTGCCTCGACGCCTGCTTCCATTTTGAATCCAAAGTCGGCCGGCGGCGCCTTTGCAGCGTCCAACATCTCTGCGCGTCCGGCTCGACGCTCAGCGGTTGCCGCTCCGGGCGCTGGCGCCCCGCCGCCCGTAACGCCGCCTCGCAGGACCGTTGGCTCGGGCGTCGCGAAGATCGAGGTTTGTACTCTTGGCCGAGGCACATAAATCGACTGATAGAGGTCGGCAATGAAGCTCTGGGGCCGACCGGCAATCAGCGAAACGCTAACGCCCTTCCAATCCTCGTCGCTGCTGTTTTCCACAATCGCCCAGCCTTGCACCAGCGCCTTTCCGTCCGGATCGAGCGCCAGGCGGTAGCTCATCTTCCACACGGGCATCTCCACTACATAGGCGATACGGGCGCGGCGACGGCCGACGCCTTCGAAAGCGATATTGACCGGGCGGCGCTGAGCGTCTAACCCTGCCGCCAAGGCGACCAAAGCGGCGGCCAACTCCGACCGAAGCGTGGGATCGGTTATGCTGAACGCAGATTCGCCATCCAGCGGCAGAGTTTGAAACCCAGACGTCGTGCTCAGGGTGATTTCGTGTTTCTGGACGACCGTTCGACCATCGGGCGAGGGCACATTCTTGGAATGCACGCCGACCACTCGACCGATGACCGTTTTGCCCAAAGCGCTGAACTCGATCTCGGCTCCGCGAAGCCTATTGAGCAACATCTCGCGGGAAGGGTTGTCGGCCAGATTGATGGCGAACGACTCAAGCGTCTTCTCGATGGGCGACTTAGAGCCAAAACTGACTGGCAAGGCGCGACCGCCGTCCAAGTCTTGCAGCACGAGCGATTTGAGGATGTCGTCAAACTGCTCCGCACGAAAATGCAGGGTAACGGATGTCCGATCCTGCACGTAGCCAAGCCGTTCGATATATCCGACCCCGCTGCGATAGAGCGCGACCTTCGTTACAGGCAACTCCTGGGCAAAGGCCGCTCCAAAGCACAGCGCGACGGCGATCAACAATCTGTTCATTTTAGGGGATAGTAGACCTCGGTCCTCAACGATTCGGGCGGCGTCGTTTCAGGATCGTCTATGTAGATCTCGTAGCAGTAAGAGTCGAGCTCCAGGCCGTTCTCGTCGACATGAGCGTGCAGCGCGCCGTGCGTGTCGTGCAATGCTTCGTAGGGCCCAACGTGTAAAGCAAAGAGCGCCTTGTGACCGCCGATCGGTTCGGAAATCACATCGCCCTCGCCCGCAACGAGCCGGTCCGTAAACATCCCGCCGTCCATGTCGCAGTCCGATTCGCGCCAATGCGTGTACCGTATGAAAGGCCCCCGTGCCATTGTTGCGCCCGCGGCTTCGGCAACGGCAAAGCACTTTCGCAATCCATCCATAAAGGTTGGGCCGATGTCTTTGTGCTCGCAGGTGGCTCGGACAAAGAGGGCCGGCGTCGAAGGCGCATCGATAACGTCAATCTTTAGGCTCATGTGGGCCGAGTTCGGCGCGAATTCGGCGATTCCTGCCTAAGGGTGGCTTTCTAACAGTCGCCTGAACGAAGGGCCATCGACCGTATGAAGGTAGACCACAGCCAGTTCGTCCTCCGCATTCATCCCGGCCTTAATGTTTGCCGTTGCGCCCGCCGGCCATCGAGGATTCTTGGTCGACGCGTCGTACTCAATCTGGACCGTTACAATCGCGCCTTTTTCGGTCCAGGCCGGTTCGGAAAAGTGGTAGGTCGTCTGCCACTTTTTGTCCCAATCGTCGATTATGAGCAGTTCGCGCAATGGGTTGTTCGGCGGCTTGATCGTAATGCGCAGCTTGCGCCCATGCCGGCGCATAAACGGCGAAACTGAGGCGATGAATTGATCCTTGGTCGAGATCCAAGACATTGTCTTCTCATATCGCTCTGCGCCTTTTGGAATCTCCAACATCGGGTCTTGAAGGATTACAGACTGATGCGCGAGCGGGCTGGCGAAGCTCTTGTCGGCCAAGGTGATGCCGATGCGCGACCGATCCTTCTCGGGCTTGCCTGTCTTCAGATACCGAACGTGCACGACGATGTCCCAACCTTTGGGCAGCTTGAAAAACGTGCCCGTATGGAGCGCCATGGGGCCGTAGCCCGCCTCCCACATACCCAAATAGGCGGCTGGCACAATGCCGGGCAGTTCGAACGCCTCTTTGCTGTTCCACTCTCTCGCGCGGCGGGTCGGGTCGGCAAAGACTGTTACATGATGAACGACTCTCGGATTGCCGGGCAGCACGTCGACAACCTGAACATGGACATCCTCTTCAAACGGATTGTCCAGCACGAAGGCGCGCTGTTCCTCCTCGCCATCGGCGTTCAGGTTGACTTCGGGCAGTTGAAACTCGTGCGCCACCTTGTAAACGAATGCGCCCTCGCGATAGGGGTTTTCCGTGTCCTCAACGCCTTCGCCTCGCGGGGCGCCCGCTTTTAGCCAGCCCAGAATCATCTCGCGGTGCTGTTCGCTCATGCGCCGGTCGTTGGCTATCGCGTAGTGATCGCCGGTGCGCGCTCGGAACGGCGGCATCAGGCCCTCGCGGATGTACTTTTCAATTTCCTTGATCCACGGCTTCACGTCGTTATAGCTGAGCATCGAAAAGGGCGCAGGCTGGTTGGGACGATGGCAGGGGACGCAGTCGTGCCTAAGCGCTTGCTGGATGATGATATAGGTGAATCGGTCGGATTGGCCGCCGGCAATGCCGAACAGCGCGACGAATAATAAGAGGGCTTTCATGCTTCCTGTCTGATTATACATCGGCATTGCGGCCGGGTATTCTGCATACATGTCAGAACTTCGCCAAACAAAGTGCGAGCCGTGCCGATCCGATTCGCCGCCCGCCAGTCCCAATCAGATAACTCGATGGCTGGGCGAATTGTCCGGCTGGATAGTTGAAGATGTCGACGGCCAACCGCAGCTTTGTAAGCTCTACCGGTTCAAGGACTTTGGCTCGGCCATGGCGTTCGCATCAAAAGCAGGGCAGGCGGCGGACGAAAACGACCACCATCCCAAAATCACGATCGAGTGGGGGAAGGCCGAGGTGCGATGGTGGACCCATGCGATCCGCGGCCTTCATCAGAACGACTTTGTGATGGCGGCGATCTGCGACGATCTTTACGAAGGTTGATCGTCCGTCCAAAAGGCGACTTTGTGGAGAACGCCCGCCACGCCGCCGCCGATCAATGTGCCGATCAGATAGACCCAGACCTGTCCCATCTCGTTAGCGACAAAGGCAGGGCCGAGCGTTCTGGCAGGGTTCAGCGACGCGCCCGTTACAGCGCCTCCGGCCAAAATACAGGCCGCCAACGTGAAGCCGATAGCCAAGCCCGCAACGTTGCCCGCCTTGCCCCTGACTGCCGCCTGTAGCACAACGCTGGCCAGTGCAAAAGTGAGCGTGGCTTCCATTAGCATCGCTCCGCTGACCGTGTGCTTGGTCTCGTCGAACGAAAATGCGCCGAACTGTCCAGCCATCCCGGGCAAAATGTAGGCCAAAGCGAACGCGCCTGCCACGCCGCCCAAAATCTGTACAAACCAGTAGGCGATGGCGGTAGCGGGCGCGATCTTTCCGGCGATGGCGATGGCCAGCGTTACGGCCGGGTTGATGTGCGCTCCCGATATGTGGCCTAGGGTATAGGCGGCAAAGACGATAGCCAGGCCATGGGCGAACGCGGGCATGATGGGGCCAGCATCGAGCGGATTGAGCGCGACCGACGCGCAACCCAAGAAGATGAGAAAGAACGTGCCGATAAACTCGGCCAGCAACGCGGACGGCTTGATCATGGATGCACCTCCTGGGCGATATTTCGACGCCTTGCGGGGAATCCTTCTAAATCTCATGTTGCTGGAATGTATGGTTGACGCTTATAGGCGCTGATCGCCATCTATGTGGGGGAGGCTTTCTTTCGACTGCGAGAGGAGGGTTGCCTTCCACCAAACTTTTAGAAAACTTCGCGCTAAAGGGTTGACAAATCTTGAGAAACTCGTTATACTATCGTCATGGCGGCTAATATGAGCGCACTGTTCAGTGTTATTCTGGCGTTCTTTGCAGTTGCTCTTGGATTCGGCCAGGGCGAGCAAGACATGCCGCCGAGATGCGTAACAGGGCAGTACTGCTTAGTTCAAAACGCCATCTACTTGGGCTCAGGCACGTACCTTGCCGATGGGATGGGGGCCTATTGTTCGCTTCCTGGGCATCAGCCGTCCGCGGTTCCGCTTGCAGCAACGGGTCAAATGGCCTTCTCTTTTGCAGCGCCTGCTACCGACTTCAACTTAGGCGGATTCTCTTACCTTTCGTCGCCGACGCCGGGCGGCGCTATTGGGTGCGGCTGGTTTGGATTGGATCGAATTCAGATAGTTGTTTCCAAGGAGTACAGCGCCGAGAACAACTTGCTGTACGGCGTCTGGAAGGGTATTCCGACAAACTGGATACTTGAGGATCATGAAGAATCGACTTATGACCGAATGCGCGAGGTCATCGTCTACGATGCCGATGGGGTAGGCATTCGCTTCTTAGCCACCTTTGACTCGCAGACGGACCAATATACCTATGCCTTGCCTAGCAGCGGATCGACCGGCGCGGCCACTGGAAGCCGGGCGATTTTGCTGCACTATCCTCAAGCTGAGCCCAATCACGTCCTGTATGGCGGCCCGCCAGGCGCTATGGGGTCCCAAGGCGCTTGGAATTATGGTTTTCACCTTACCGATACAGGAGACGGCGCCAAAGCGCTGCTTTCCAGCATCAAAGATCCTATCGGCAATCTTGTAATCTTCGGCTTGGACCAGGGCTACAGGCTTGTAACTCCGCAGTTGATCGGCGCCGAGTATCGAATCGACATCGATGGCGGGGGCGTCGAATACCGAAATAGCCATCGATCAACAAACTGGATCTCGCTGGGGAGCGCGCCCTCGCCTGACGCCGACTGCGAAGGTTCAGAAGGGGTCTTCGGTTGGAACGGTCGGCAAGGTCAGACCAACGAGCCTTATTGGATCGAGTTGGAAAACGGATCATCAAGCGGTTCCAACTACACCTTGATTACCGAGGGCAGCGGCAGTTCCACTAGCCAAGTCCAACAAAAGTGGGTCTGGGAAGCGGCAAAGGATGTCGAGAAGCAACTCTACGGCTTCGCTTATGGGTGGACTACCGGACAGCAGGATACTCTTCAGCGTCTCAAGACGTTCTACCTCGGCGAGATTCCGACATCGTATCAATATCAATACGACGCCGTCGACGTCAATGGCTGGACGGTCAATCGGGGTTTCAAAGTTACCATCAAGCCAGGCGTATCCAACCCCGCATCCAGCACGCCTCGAGCCGCCGAACTCTTCTTCGACTACGGCCCTGCGTCGCAACAGCCTCTTGGCGAGTTCAAAACGCTCAGAGTCAAGCGGCCCAAACTGAACGAAGAGAGCGGCAACGATCTGACTGTACATAGCTTCCAGGGCGGAACCGCGGCGTTCTCTCAAGTTTCTTACTACTCGGATGCGGAGGATGATCCGGAAGAGTACCGCTGGAGGCGGACTACCTACTTCCAATTTACCGATCTCTCCGCGCCGACCAAGATTGCGCTTTCGCCCGACTCGTCCACTACCAGCGATCCGCGCGAAATTACTTTCGATTACGATGCCTATGTCGATCAGAATTGGCCGTCTGGGGTTTTCGAGACCCGTTTGACCGGGGTTACCGATCCTGCCGGAAACGAGATCGTCATTAACTATGGCGAAAATCACGGGGACGGCCCGACCGGAAGCAAGGCCAACCCGCCTCTGTTGCCAAGTTCGATCGAGCTGGTCGCCGCCGAAGGACCAGACCCCCGGTGGCGCTTCGACTACACTTGGTCAACGTCGGGCACGCTCACGACGCCCAACGGCCTTCTGCGCGGCTTTTCGGAGCCGGATCGAGGCTGGTGGGAGTTGATCTACGATGATGAGAATGGCGACTATCCGTTCAAGCTTCGCCAAGTCGTCGATCCGACCGATCGAGCAGCGGCCGTGGACGCCTACGACGAGTTGGGGCGGCCGACGCTAGTCAAGCTCTTCCCAAGCGGCACATCCGGAACGCCGCTCTGGTCGGAGACCGAGTACACCCTTCTAGGCCAGCCGGCAGAAGCGACCACAGGCTTTGGCTCTTCCGCTCACTCAACCACCAAGTTTGCCTGGAGCGGCCAGTTCTTGACCGGCGTAACCGACCCGCGCGGTCATGTCGCCTCCTTCTACTACAATACGCAGACAGCGCTGGGCAAAACAGGCATGCTCGGCCAGATCGCCATCGGCACGGGACAAGACGAGAAGCTCTACGCCAACATCGTTCGCGACGAACTTGGACGACCTTGGAAGATCGAGGGCGGCAATGGCGTCTATGTAGAGTATGCATACGGCCATCGCGACGAACTCCTGTCCACCTATTGCTCGGGCGATCCGACCACTGACAAGGAGCTTTTCCACTATGCCTGTTGCGGATTGCTCGAAAAATGGACGCGCCCCGATGGACAATACGTTCACTTCACTTACGATGGATTCGGCGCTCTGAGCCAAGTTCGCTTCAATGCCGAAACTGGCGATGCGGATGAAGGGTTCTTGTACGATTCAGCTGGCCGGTTGGAGAACGCAAGCAACATTGCCGGGGCATCGGCGTTCGCCTACGGCGAATTCGGACGCTTGGCCACCGAAACGGTCGAATCCCGCGATCCTTCGGATGGTTCTGCCGTCGCGACCATTCTCTTTGAGTCGGAGTACTATCCCTCCGGCGATCTCAAGAAGACGATCATGAAGCAGGGCACGACCGTGATTTCGACGCTCGAATACGTTTACGACGAGGCCGGGCGGTTGGAAACGATCAAGAACGGCGGCTCTGCTTTCGCCTCCTATGCCTATGACGGCGCAGGGCGATTGACCGCGGCCGACGCGATCATCGGTACCGGCGCGACGCTGTATGGAACCGCCTCGTATGCCGATTCTCAGTTGGCGGGGTCGCTGGGGTCGCTTGGCTACAAGATCAATACCGCCTCTCCCTTCGCGTCGTTCGGCTATGCCTACTATGCGGACGGCGCCTTGGCCGAGGCGGCGGACACGGTGGGATCGACCTCGCGCAGCTACGAATGGGACTACAACCCGGACGGGTCGCTGCAGTACGAGACCATCGGCGGCGCGACCACGGCGTTCGAGTACGACGCGGGCGGCAATCTGACCGCTTGGGGCGCGTCGACCGGCTGGCAATACTCGCACAACCGCCTGACGGAGGTTCCGTCCAAGGGCTACGAGTTTTACTACACGGACAACGGCGAGCGGGCGGCGTGGTTTCAGACGCCGACCATGCCGGACGGCGCCGGCT
>JABWCR010000018.1 GCA_013359125.1 Armatimonadota bacterium
CCCCTTCTGTATCTTCCCCCCAAAATCTTCGATTTTAGGGGGAAGAATGGCCTGTACGGGAAGAGGGATCGGGCCGGGAGGGCGAGCGTCCTCGCGAGCCGAAAGAACGTGCCAGGCAGGAGCCTGGCGTTCCGATACAGCGGGCGTGGAGGAAGCGAAGAGGGCCGGCGGGGACGCCGGCGGTACTTTGGGGGCGCTAGGCAGGCACGAGGCTTGACCTTACGATGAAAGCCCGGTCAGCTGCACGATCAGCACGGTCGCGTTGTCGCTGCCGCCGTTGGCCAGGGCGCGGTCGATCAACTTCCAGGCGGCTTCGGACGGGCCGTATTCGGTCAGCGTTTGCGCCAGTTCTGTATCCTCTATGTGTTCGTTGACCCCATCGGAGCAGAGAAGGAAGGTCTCCGCGCCCGTCAACTCATAGGTTGCGACGTGAGGTTCGACGCCGGCTTGGACGCCCAGGGCTTGGTGCAGCGCGTTGCGATAGGGGTGGGTTTTGGCCTGTTCCTCGGTGATCGTGCCTTGTTTGACCCATTCGTGCACGATGGTGTGGTCCTCGGTCAGCATTTCGAACGCCCCGTCCAAAAGGCGGTAGCATCGGCTGTCGCCGACGTGGGCGATAATCGCTTTGTCTTGGCACAGGATGAGGGCGGTCAGCGTGGTGCCCATGCCGTTGCGAGAGGGGATGGTTTGCCCCATGCGGTAAATCTGGCTGTTGGCTTCCAGCACGGCTTGTCGGGCGGCGGTTTCGGGCGATCCGGAGCCGTGATAGTATTGGTAGAGGAAGGTTTTGCAGGCCAGTTCGCTCGCTATCTGTCCGGCTTCGTGCCCGCCCATGCCGTCGCACACTACAAAGACCGATCCTCGCGCCGCGAGCGCGGGCTCTTCTGTCGGAATGAAGAACTCGTACTTGTCTTCGTTGTTCTCGCGGGCTTTGCCGATGTCGGTTTTGGCGGCTATTTGGAAGATGGGCACAACGCGGAGCGGCGGCGCCTCGATCGGGTCGATCTCGGGTCGTGCAAGCTCCATGGTGATCTCTTCTGGCATGGGTTAAGCCTCGATGACGATGGGGATGACCATGGGCCGGCGGCTGAGCTTCTTTCGGCAGAAGATCTTGAGGGCGTTGGCCAGTTCGGAGCGCACGGCGTCCCAGTCGCGCTGTTCTTCTCGCACCAGTTCGTTTACCGTGGCGCGGGCGACCTCGATAGCGGCCTCTTGGTCGGTCTCGCTGTTCCAATCAAAGCCTCTCGCGATCACCTCCGGGCCGTATTGGATGCCGCCGCGCTCGGCGCTCAGCCCCACCGTAACGATCAGGATGCCGTCCTCCGCCATATGCCGCCGGTGGTGGATGACGGTTTCCGAAACGCCGTCGGGGGCGCCTTCTTCGATCAGCAGTCTTCCCGCGTGGACGGGTTCGGCCATTCGCGCGCCCTGTTCGTCAATGACAAGCCGACTGCCATTCTCAGGCACGAACATCTTTTCGGCGGCGTAGCCCATTTTTTTGGCGAGTTCCAGGTAGAGCAATTGGTGTCTGGGCTCTCCGTGCACGGGGGCGATGTATTCGGGCTTGGTGAGGGCGATCATCAGTTTCAGCTCTTCCTGTTGCGCGTGGCCAGAGACGTGCACGGGTTCGATTCGGTCGTAATAGACCTTGACGCCCAGGCGGGTGAGGCGATTGACCGTGCGCCAGACGAGGCTTTCGTTGCCGGGGATGGGCGTGGCGGCGATGATGACGCTGTCGCCCGCCTTGAGTTTGAGCTTCGAGTACTCTTCTTGCGACATGAGGGTAAGGGCCGAGAGCGGTTCGCCTTGGCTGCCGGTGGTGACGACCACGATCTCGTTGTCGGGGTAATCGTCGATGCGTTTGAAGTTGGTGTAGACGCCAGGTTTGGGCTTGATGTAGCCCAGCTCAATGGCGGCCTGCACGTTCTGCTCCATGCGCCGCCCCAGCACGAACACTTTGCGGTCGTAGACTTCGGCGACTTCGAACACTTGCTGAACGCGATGGATGTTGGAGGCGAAACTGGTTACGAGGATGCGTCCGGGGCATTCGTTGAAAAGCCAGAAGAGGGCTTCGCCGACTTTGCTTTCCGATTCGCCCCATCCGGGTCGCTCGACATTGGTGGAGTCGCTTAGGAGCAGTTTGACGCCGTCCGCGCCGATCCGCGCCAATCGAGTCCAATCGGTGATGGCGCCGTCCACAGGTGTGTGGTCGAACTTAAAATCGCCGGTAAAGAAGACCGTGCCTTCGGGCGTGTGCACGGCGATGGCCAGCGATTCGGGGATGCTGTGCGTAACTCGCACCGGCTCGATGCGAAAGACGCCGAGTTGGAACGGCTCGGCGGGATCGATCTCGATCAGTTCGGCTTTGACGCCCTTTTCGGCCAGTTTGTTGCGCACCAGGGCCAGCGTCATCTTAGAGCCATAGATCGGGCATGTTATCTTCTTTAGAAGGAAGGGCAGCGCGCCGGTGTGGTCTTCGTGCCCGTGGGTCAGCACGATGCCTTCGATCTCGTTTTTGCGCTCGATCAGGTAGGTGGCGTCGGGCGTTACAATGTCCACGCCGTGCATATCTTCTGTCGGGAACGATAGACCGGCGTCGACCACTACGATGCGATCTTGGCAACGAACGACGTTCATGTTCTTGCCGATTTCGCCGCATCCGCCGAGCGGGATGAATTCAATGGCCAATGGCCGCCTCCTTGAACTGCGTTAGGTAGCGAGAGCGCGAATCGACGCCGACATCGGCATCGGCGCCAGGGTCGATCCCGTGGAGCATCGCGCCCTGGCCGCGAGAAAGGTGGGTGATTTCCGTCGGTCGGTCTTCGGGGTCGCGGACTTGGATCAGGAGCGTGGTTCGCGCTTCGTCCGATCTATTGACGCCGGAGCCGTGAATGGTCAGATAGGTAAAGAAGAGCGCGTCGCCTGCGGACGCGGGGCAGGGGACAGCCGACTCGAGCGGGTATCGATCCACCGGCAGATGCCATCCGCCGTCAGAGTTGTGCTGCAGCGGGCCCAATTTGTGCGAGCCGGGCACAACGCGCACGCAGCCTTTCTCTTCGGTCGCTTCGTCAAAGTGGACGATGGCGGCCATCATGGTGTGCCGCTCGTGCGGAAAGAAGGGGCAATCCTGGTGCAACGGAAACGGCGCTCCCTTCTCCGGCGGTTTGACAAAGAGCTTGGCGTGATGGAGCTGGACGTTCGGTCCGATCAGTTGAGAGAAGGCTGCGGCCAGTTTCGGACTGAAAATCAGTTGCTGAAGGCTGGCCGAGTGGTATTGCGGATTGTGGCAATGGAGCAGCGCTCGCGGTTGATCGGTGATCTTTGCGCCGCTGCCCCAGCCTTCGTTGGCCGCGTTTTGAACCCTAGAAAAGAGCGCGTGAGCCTCCCGCCGCCATTCTTCGGCCTGCGCGGACGAGAAGAACCCTTTGGCTAGTACCCAGCCCTCTTCGTGGTACTGTTCGATCTGCTCGGGGCTCAAAGGCGATGGGGGTTCGGTCATGTTTGAGGTCCCCTATTATAGACCAAGCCGATCCCAGATCGAATCGATGCGACTTTTGACTTCGGGCGACATTGTGATCACGTCCGGCCATTCGCGCTGAAAGCCCTCTCCAGGCCATTTGTGCGTGGCGTCCAGGCCCAGCTTGCCGCCCAAACCCATGATGGGGCTAGTGTGATCGAGCACGTCGACCGGCCCCTTCACGATGCAGGAGTCGCGGGCAGGATCGACGTTCGCGCCCAGCCGCCAGATCGCCTCGTTCAGATCCTGCACGTTCACGTCCTCGTCAAAGACGAAAATGAACTTGCTGAACATCAACTGCCCCAACCCCCACAGCCCGTGCATCACCTTAAAGGCGTGCCCCGGATACCGCTTTTTGATAGAGACCAAGCAGACGTTGTGAAAGCAGCCGTGCACGGGCAGGTGCATGTCGATGATCTCGGGCATGGTGGTTTTGACCAAGGGCAGGAAGATGCGTTCGACCGCTTTGCCGATCCAGCCGTCCTCCATGGGCGGGATGCCGACGATGGTGGCGGGATAGACCGGCTTCGCTCGATGCGTTACCGCCGTTATGTGAAATACGGGGTACTCATCGGCGAGGCTGTAGTATCCCGTGTGGTCGCCGAACGGGCCTTCGGTGCATCGCTCGCCGGGGTTGACGATGCCTTCGATCACGATCTCGGCGTCGGCGGGCACCATCAGATCGACGGTTTTCGCCTTGACCATTTGGACGGGCTTTTTTCGGACAAATCCGGCGAACATCAGCTCGTCGATGGCGGGCGGCAAGGGTGCGACGGCGGCGAAAGTAAGAGCCGGATCGCCTCCGAGGGCGACGGCGACATGGATCGGTTGATTGCGCTCTTCGGCGCGGCGATAATGCTCGGCGCCCACCTTGTGCGCCTGCCAATGCATGGCGGTTTTGGCCTTTTCCAACACCTGAATCCGGTACATCCCGACGTTGCGCTTGCCGGTGTTGGGATCGTGCGTGAAGACCAAGGGCAGGGTGATATAGCGCCCGCCGTCCAGCGGCCAGCAGTGCAGGTGGGGGAACTCGAAAAGGTCGATCTGATCGCCCGTCTTGACGACCTCTTGAGAGATCGCCGAAGTCAGCAACTCGGGCGGCAACGACTTGGCGACGTTGAAGAGTTTGCCCAATTGAGGCAGGACTTGGGGGATGGAGAGCGCTTTGCCGAGGAGGCCTGGCCGCGGCTCGGGCAGCTCCGGCTTTAGCAGGTCGTCGATTTCCGCTGCGATCTCTTCAAAGTCGTCTACGCCCAAGGCCATGCTCATGCGCCGCCTGGAGCCAAAGGCGTTGATGCAAAGCGGGTATTGCGACCCGACGGGATTTTCGATCAGCAGCGCCGGCCCGTCGCTCTTCATCGCGCGGTCGGCCACTTCGGTGATTTCGAGATAGGGATCGAGGGGATGGGTTATGCGTTTGAGTTCGCCCTCTTGCTCCAAGCGCGCCAAGAATTGCTGATAGTCGGAATAAGCCATCGGGCAGAGTCTACCTGCCAGGGCTTTATGGGATTAGGGTTACCGGCGCGATGCGCTGGGCGGTGTCGAATCCGCCGAGCCGCATCAGGTGGGGGATGTTGCAGCGCTTGACGAGCTCTTCCGGGCTTCCGTTGCCGACTCCGACAAAGCGCGAGGGCAGCAGGCGCTCGAAGCCGACCGCGCCGATCAGGGCGCAGACCGCGTCCTCGCCTTCGGCCAGGACGCCGACTTCGCGATCGCCGTGCTCGGCCGATAGAAAGCGCAGAACGGCATGAACGGCGCGCGCTTTGTGCGCGGCGGGCGTCCAGTTGTAGGCGTCGTAATATTTGGAGGGTTGGACGGGAGGGGCGTGGAACTCCAGAACTCGGTAGATCGCGGCGTTCCGGGGTCGCATGCCCCCGATTGCGAGCGCCATTCTTTCGGCCAGGGCGCCGCCGGGTTCCCTTTCGCAGATGAGGACGGGGGCGCCGGGCCGGTCGTCGGCGACGACGATGATTCGCCGCCCTTCTTTGTGCATGGAGGCGCCCACGCCTGCGCCGACCAGGGCTCGAAAGGCGGCTCTGCCGTCTCTGCCGGCGTTGGGTTGCTCGCGGGCTCGGATGTTGGCGCGAGCGGCTTCCATTTTCCACTGTTCGAAGGCTTGATCGACCGACGAAACTCCAGCTGGACGCCGGAAGTCGTCCTTCCACACTCGATAAGCGCTCAGTTCAAACTCCGGCTCCTTGTCGATAAAGGGCTGATCGGGCGGGCCGAACTGCTTTGTAAGGAATTGATAGTAGGCGGCGCGGGCGGGCGGGCCGAACTGATGGCCTTCGTCGCAATGCGCATGGGCGAAGTTGGCCTCGGCGCCCAGAGTGCGGTAGACGGCGCGCGCCATGGGGACGATCTCCTTGGGGTTGTCCTTCGTCCAGTCGCCTGTGTCCGAGATCAGGAGCATTGGTCTAGGCGCGGCGAGCGCGGCGATCTCTCCGTTGCCGGCGAAGGTTCTTAAGGACGGCGCGTTTTCGCAAATGCATCCGCCCTGCATATGGGCCGAGACCATCTTGACGGGCACGCTGAGGGAGAGCCGCTCCTCGATGGCGGCCAGGATGAAGGTTTGCGTGCCGCCTCCCGAGATTCCGCTCATGCCGACGCGCTTGGGATCGACGTTGGGCAGCGAAAGGACAAAGTCCAGCGCGCGGCGCGAGTGCAGGGTCTGGAGCGCCATCTGGCTGAAGCCATAGAGCTTCTGTAGGTCGCTCGCTTCCCAATTGTGCGGAATCTGGTCGCAATCGTTGTATCCGACCATATCCCAAGCGAAGACGATATAGCCCGATCGGGCTAGCGTTTCGGCGCGGATCAGGTCGGCCTTGTTCAGGCGGCCTTCCTGAAAGTGGCCGTGCGCTTGGAGCATGGCGGGCCGTTTGCCGTTTTTTTTGGGCAGCCAGAGGCTGCCGGTTACGAACAGTCCTGCGAGGCTCTCGATGGCGACCCGCTCGAGCGTATAGTCGGCGGTTTCGCCAGCGGTCTGGCGCATGGGCGCTCGATAGTCGCGGTCGAGCATGGGGAAAAGGCTCGTCGCCAAGCCCGTTTGCGTTTTGAGGATTCGGGCGCGGGAGACCCACTCGGCCTTGTTGCTCGGCGGCAGAGGGATCATAGGCGTTTCGAGCGTTCTGGGTTGCACGTTCTAAGGTTCACCTACGGGGTCTGTGAATCCTTCCTCGCTGGTATAATTGTGGGCGTGAGCCACGAACCGCAGCTAACGCGTCGAGGTTTCCTCGCGATATCTGGATTGCTGGCTGTTGGCGCCCTCGGCTCACCAACCGCACATGGGAGGTCTCATCATATGCCCGACATCGTTCAGGTAACTGCAAAGCCTCTGCCCGAGAAGATCTTTGATACCGAAAAGGTCGGCATCTCGCGCAAGACTCACGAAGAGCATCATAAGCTTTACCAAGGATACGTCAACAAGACCAACGAGATTCGCAAGGCTTTGTCCGAATTGACCAGCGACGACTTTGGCAAGGCGAATCAGTCGTACAGTCTGATTCGCTCGCTCAAGGTGGATTACACGTTCGCTTTGGGCGGCGTCAAGAACCACGAGCTTTACTTTGACAATCTGGGCGGCGGCACGAGCGAGCCCAGCGCCGAGCTGAACGCGGCGATCGTAAAGGCCTTTGGTTCGTTCGATCGTTGGGCAGCCGATCTGAAGGCGACGGGCATTGCCGCGCGCGGATGGGTGTGGCTGGGCTACGATCACGAGGATGGCAGCCTGTTCAACTACATTGGCGACGCGCAAAACACGTTTCCTATTTGGAACGCCTCGGCCCTGTTGGCAATGGATACCTATGAGCACGCCTACTATCTGGACTTTCAGACGGCTCGCGCAAAGTATTTGGACGCTTTCGTCCAGATGATCGATTGGCAGACGGTGAACGCTCGGTTTGCCAACGCTCGAAAGTAGGTTTTTGGCCGTTCTGCTCGGTTTAGAGGCGTCCGCACAGCGGGCGCCTCTTTGTTACCGGTACAATATCCCTTGGGGAATCGCATGTTTGAAGATTTGGTGCCGTTGGTAGCCGTCGTTCTGATCTTTGGGCCGGTGCTCTTCAATAGTTGGGCAAGGCACAGGAGGGAGATGGCCCAGATTCAGGCTGCGAACGTTAAGGCGAATGAGACGGACAGGGCCGAGATCGAGCGGCTGCGAAGGGAATTGGCCGAGTTGAGACAGACCTCTACGGAGTTCGATTTGAGCCTTCAGGACAACATGGAGCAGCTTCGGCAGCGGTTGGAGCATTTGGAAGGTCAGCGGGCCAGCGTCGAGAATAGGTTGCCATAACGAAACATGGGATGCGAGATTGGCACGGTCATCATCGTCGGCATCGTTTTTGGCTCGATATTCGGCTCGCAAATCATCAGCGCCTACTTCAACAGTCGGGCCAAGATGCTGGAATTGGACGTGCGCCGGCGCGAATTGGAGGCGCAGTCGGGCTTGAAGGGCGACAAGAGCCTGGGACGGGACGCCAAATCAGTTTTAGAGCAGATTCAAAGAGAGTTGAGCGAACTGCGCCAGACATCGGGCGAGTTTGACATGAGCATCAACGCGAACATGGAGCACATTCAGGAGCGATTGCGCGACATGGAGCGCCGGATGCAAGAGATCGAACAGCAACAGCAGTTGAGGGGTTAGGCGTTGGGTTTCAAGACGATTATCGAGCCATTCCGCATCAAGGTCGTCGAACCGATCAAAATCACCGACCGCGCGCAGCGCGAGAAGGTCTTGGAAGAGGCGCATTACAACCTCTTTTTGATCAAGTCCGACGATGTGATGATCGATCTGCTGACCGACTCGGGCACTTCGGCGCTCAGCGCGGATCAATGGTCGGCGATGATGAAGGGAGACGAATCGTACGCTGGGAGCAGGAGTTGGGTGCGGTTTGAGCAGAGCGTCAAGGAGATATTTGGCTTTAAGAATGTAATCCCCGTCCACCAGGGCCGGGCTGCCGAGCGCATCCTCTTTGCCTCGGTCGTCAAGCCGGGCAACGTTGTGCCGAACAATGCTCACTTTGACACCACCCGCGCGAACATCGAGTATTTGGGAGGCGTCGCAATCGACCTTCCTTGCGCGGAATCTCGCGATGCGCAGGCGCGGCATCCCTTCAAAGGCAACATGGATGCAGAGGCTTTAGAGCGATTGATCCAGAAGGAAGGGCCGGACAACGTGCCTTTGGTGATGCTGACGATCACCAACAATTCCGGCGGCGGGCAGCCGGTCTCTATGGCCAATATTAAGGATGTCCGAACGATCTGCGATCGATACGGGCTGCCGCTCTATCTGGATGCCTGTCGGTTTGCCGAAAACGCTTACTTTATCAAATTGGGAGAGCGAGGATATGCCGATCAGTCGCCGCTAGAGATCGCTCGGGAGATGTTCAGTCTGGCCGACGGCTGCACGATGTCGGCCAAGAAGGACGGAATCAGCAACATTGGCGGGTTTCTTTGCAGCAACGATGATCGGTTGGCTCAGCAGGAGAAGGAGCTGCTGATACTGACCGAGGGTTTTCCGACCTATGGCGGTTTGGCGGGACGGGACTTAGAATCGATGAGCGTTGGGCTGTACGAGGCGTTGGACGAGCAGTACTTGCAGTACCGCTTTGCCTCCACCCGGTATTTGGGCGAACACATCTCGTCGCAGGGGGTTCCGATCATTCAGCCGCCGGGCGGACATGCGATCTACATCGATGCGGGCGCGATGCTGCCGCAGATTCCGGCGCATTGCTATCCGGGCCAGTCGCTAGCGGTCGAACTGTATCGCGAAGGCGGCATTCGATCGTGCGAAATTGGGACGGTGATGTTTGGAAAGCCCGATCCGGCTACGGGGCGCGAAACGCCTGCAAATCGCGAGTTAGTGCGGTTGGCCATTCCGCGCCGTGTCTACACGCAGAGCCATGTTGACTACACGGTGGAGGCGATACTGGCCGTTTACGAACGCCGCAGCGAATTGAAAGGATATCGGATTGCCCAACAGCCCGAGTTTTTGCGCCACTTTTCCGCATGGTTCGAGCCGATTCCTTAAGTCTGTTAGACGGGCTCTATCCTCGCCGCTGCTCTGGTTGCAGGGGATTCTCTCTAGATGGATTCTGCGAGCTCTGTCGTTCGGTATTGCCAGAGATCCGAGGGATCGCCTGTCGGCGGTGCGGCGCGCCGATAGAAGAAGAGGCCTGTTTGCATTGTTTCGGCGCCAGTTGGGCATTTGATACGGCTCGGGCGCCTTACGAGCATGAAGGTCCCGCACGTCGGGCAGTGCTCATGCTCAAATACGACCGATGGCAAAGAGCGTCGATTCCGCTTGGCAGGGCCATGGCCGAAGCGCACAAGGGTCGTTGGGGCGCTCCGATGAACTATGTCGATGCGATCGTGCCGATTCCCATCCATCCCAAACGCTTTCGCGATCGCGGCTTTAATCAGGCGGTCTTGCTGGCGAGGGAAGTTTCAGGCGCGATCGGAACGCCGATCATGGAGTCTGCGGTACGAATTCGCCATACGCCCGCTCAGGCAAGGATCTCGGCGGCAGAGCGATGGCGCAATCTTCAAGACGCGTTTCAAGTTCCTGATCGTGCGAGCGTCGAGGGTGCGAGGCTGTTGTTGATCGACGATGTTCTGACCAGCGGGAGCACGGCTCACCACTGCGCCGAGGCTTTGAAAGGGGCGGGTGCAAGGGAAGTGAGCGTGTTGACGGCTACCCGCGAACTGGCCAAAGACGTTGGGAACCTATCGCCGGTCGATGCGGTCTAAGGGTTTGTTGCTACCTCAAGGAAGGAAGGTTGGGTCCACAAGGACACAGCAAAAAAACTAAGCGGTCAACCATGGATCGCCCTCCAATGCAGGCGGCTCGTCTTGTTCCTTTGGCGAGCCGCTTTTGCCATGTATCGGGTATTATTACATCCCTAAACGGGGCGTGGCGCAGTATGGCTAGCGCGCTTGCATGGGGTGCAAGAGGTCCCCGGTTCAAGTCCGGGCGCCCCGACCACAAAGTGCGCCCGTAGCTCAATGGATAGAGCACCAGACTTCGGATCTGGGGGTTGGGGGTTCGAGTCCCTCCGGGCGCGCCATCAACTCATTTCGACGGTCCAGACCGACTTCGACGCGGCAATTGGAATGCTTGGACGGGCGCTCTGCGCAACATTCACGATCAAGTACGGCGTGGTATAACAAAGGCGGAGCGGGAACTCAGGGAGGCAGGCGATGAGGCCGCGAGCCAAGCCGTTGCGCGATACCGTGCCCGAAGCGCCGAAAGGCTTCGACGAACTACTCAACCAGGAGATGTTGCGAGGTATGGAACGCGCGAAGTTGGAAGAGCTGCAAAGGGCGAAGCTGAGAGGTTGGTCGACCGAGGACAAAGAAAGTCCGGATTCTGGGACCGATTAGTATCGCAGTGGAAGGCGAACAAGACGGTCTACAATCCGCCTTCGACCATTCGCAACTTCTATCAGAACTTCATCTTGCGCTATCTGTCGGGCGAGGATCTGACCGGGGTGCCGCAGGCCGCGCTCAAACTGATACGGGATCCTGCGCTTAGGCGGCGTCTGATGGCCGAGGGTCGCGTGGCCGGGGATCGGGCCAGCGACATCGGCGAGACGTTCCTCAAGAAACTTGACGAGAAGGCGGTCGAGGTCTATTCGGACGCCGATCGGCTTGCGGCCGCTATCATGAGCGAGGCGACCGGGAAACCGCCAGTTCGACGGTGATCATTTTGGCCATCGAGCTGTCCACGGCGACCTGTGCCATTCCGATCTGAAGCACGACGGTCGGCCACCGCTGGACTACAGTGATCTCGGCCCCGGGCGAGAGGCCGAGCGCGAACAGTTTTCTCCAATGGCCCAATTCGTCTCGCATGACCTCTGCGACGACAGCCGTTTGGCCTTTTTTGACCTCAGTTAGGTTCATGTTGAGCCTTTGACCCAAACCAGGATCGAATTCGCTTGAGCCAGTCCGGCTCTCGCGCTTGTTCGTAGCCGCATCGCGGGCACTTGACCAGTTTACAACCGCCAAAAGCGCCGCAACCGCTACAGGCCTTAGCGACCTGTTCTTCTTCCAACTCTAGCCCGCAGAAGCCACAAAGGGTTTTCATACCGTTATTCCAAGCGCGTTCAGCGCGATGCTCGTCAACCAGCCGACCGCTACTGCGATCAGGAGCGTAAAGGCCAGCATTCCAAAGGCCATTTTACTGCCTCGCTCGCGGAAAGTGATGAGAAACTGTGCGATGCAAGGCACGAAGAGGGTCAAAGTGATCGAAGCGACCAGGAGTTGGTTGCCTGTCAGAAGGTTGTTCTCTTGAAGTTGGAAAAGCCCGGCAGCGCCGTAGTCGCGTCTGAAGAACCCAAATAGAAACGCGACGGCGGCTTCGGAGGGCAGTTCCAAGAGTCTCACCAGGGGTTGAATCGCCGCGATTGCGAGGTCGAACAGCCCAATTATCTGTCCTAGCCAGACGACCGCGCTGGCGATGACGAACAGCGGGAACACTTCCATAAAGTACCATTGCAGGCGCGATAAGGTCTTGGCGATCACGTTGCCAATGTTGGGGAAGCGCATAGGCGGAATGTCCATGTAGAACGGCGCCGATTGTCCAGGCAGCGCCTTGGCCGCCAAGAACCCTGCAAACAGAAAGACCAGGCAAAGCACTCCCGCCCAGATCGCTAAGCCTGTCGGATGTTTGCTGAGCAGAGCCAGCACGACGCCTAACTGAGCGGAGCATGGGATGGTGAGGCTTAAAAGCATGGTCGTTATAACCCGTTCGCGGCGAGTCTCTAAGACTCGGGTTACGACGGTCGCCATGGTATCGCATCCAAAACCCAGCACTATCGGGATCACAGCGCGACCGTTGAGGCCCATTTTCTTGAATGCGCGGTCGATCAAGAGCGCTAGGCGGGGCAGATAGCCCGAATCCTCTAAGAGAGCGAACACGAGGAAGAAGAAAGTTACGATTGGCAACACCAGCGCTATGGCATAGGTAACGCCCAGAGTCCAGACGCCGTACTCGCCGACAAGCAGTTCCTGGATCGGGGCGAAGGGAATCAGGCGTTCGACCCAGCCCGAAACCCAAGGGTTGACGTACTCGCCGAACAGCCCGCTCTCGATCAGCTCGACCACTGTGCCCGCGCCGAAAATGCCTACGAACTGATAGAGGCCAAAATAGAGCGCCGCAAAAAGAAAAGGCAAGCCGTAGATGGGATGCATACAGACCCTGCCGAGCCAGTCTGCGAACGTCCTTTGCTTGCGCTCTTCTGTGCCGATTGCGATGCCGTCCGAGACGCTTTTGGCCCATGCTTGTCTGGCTTGGGCGATGATCCAGTCGGCGGGCATATCGAGGTCGGCGCGGATTCGATCGATCTGGGGTGCGACAGTGTGGGGAAGTTCTTTGGCAAGTTCCTCGTCGCCTTGAAGCAGCAAGATGGCTTTTGCTCTGCCGGTAGCCGATTCATCGCCGATGGCTCGTTCGATCTCTATGATCGCGCTCTCGATCCGCGGATCGTAGTCGACCGGTCGTTCAGCGATTGAAGAAGCCATGAATCTCCTGGCGGATTTCGCTTACGCCTCGATTTTGAAGGCAAGCGGCGCAGATAACGGGTATCCGCAATCGGGATTGAAGGGCGGCCTGGTCGATGCGCTGGTTTCGTTTTTCTAATTCGTCCACCATGTTGACGATAAGGACGATGGGAAGGTTGGCCTCGATCAGTTCGCCCGTCAGCGGCAACATTCGGTCTAGGCATTTGGCATCGACGATGTGGAGCACGAGGGCGTCCTTGGATTTCAGGAGCATGTTTCTTGCCACGCGCTCTTCGTCGGTAATCGGGTTGAGCGAGTACATTCCCGGCGTGTCGATGATT
Source organism: Armatimonadota bacterium (assembly GCA_013359125.1). NCBI lineage: Bacteria > Bacillati > Armatimonadota > Armatimonadota bacterium. The sequence continues at coordinate 13,357 of JABWCR010000018.1, forward strand.
CGATAGGTCTGTCCGCGATGCCGCATGACGCCTTTTGAGATCTCAACCGTGGTGCCCGGGTAGTTGGAAACGGTAACGTATCGACCGGTGAGGCGATGGAAGAGCAGGCTCTTGCCCACGTTGGGATTGCCAACGATCAGCACGGTGCGCTCTGATGCGCTTTCGTCCTTGGCGCGCCGCTTAGCCCTCAGCATCTTGCCTATGTTCATTCGGGTTCGTCAAGATTATATTGTTTAGCATGGCTAAATGTCAAGCCTCGTCGAACGGTTCGATGTGGATCAGCGCTTCGACGACCCTTGGTTGCGCCGCTCGGATAGCGTCTTTCACATCGTGAGCGATCTGGTGGCCGGACGAAACGCTGAGACTGCCGTCCACCTCGACGTGCAGATCGACATAGTAATCCAAGCCCATTTTTCGGACGAAGCATTTATCGGTACCGAGCACGCCGGGCACGTTTTCTGCCGCTTGTCGGACGGCGGCCTCAATGGCTGGATCGGGCGCGACATCGGTCAGTTCGTCGATCGCTGGGCGGCCCAATCGATAGGCGTTGTAGGCGATGACGCCCGCGGCGACCAGCGCCGCCCAATCGTCCGCCGCTTCGTAGCCCGGCCCGAAGTAGAGGGCGATCAAGATTCCAAAGAAGACCGCCAAGGATGTGATGGCGTCGCCTCGATGATGCCAAGCGTCTAACATGACCGCGCCTGATCCGATCTTCTTGCCCGCCCTATGGACGATTCGGTACATCGTTTCTTTGATCGCCACGACGCCGATCAAAACGAATATGGTGAAAGGCTCTGGCAGGGCGTGGGGAGTTAGGATGTGTTTGATGCTTTGATAAACGATGATGGCTGCCGAAAGAAGCAGCGCTGCCGAGACGACGACCGAGGCGAGCGGTTCGGCCTTGCCATGGCCATAAGGATGATTGTCGTCCGGCGGTTTGGCCGCATATCGCAGTCCTGCCCAAACGACCAGCCCCGTTACCAGGTCGCCTCCGCTTTCGATCGCATCGGCGACAAGGGCGAAACTGTTGCCAATGGCTCCTGCAGTCCCCTTTGCCAGCGCAAGCACAGCATTGATCGCAAAGGCCAACATCACCAGACGGGCAGTGTGTTTGAGGACCTGGTTCATTATGCGGGAGCCACTCTGACCGCGGTTACCTTGTATTCCGGCGCAAGGGTCTGTTTGTCGCGAACATCGCTAGTGAGCAGATTGATGAGAGGCTCGGCGGAATGGAACGTAGAGAAGGCCTGTCCCTTGGCTACTTGGTCGGTGATTCGGACTGCGAGTTTGATCTGGCCTCGGCGGCTTTTAATCACGGCGAATTGGCCGTCGCTCAGGCCGAGGGCGCTGGCGTCTTCCGGGTGGAGGTCGAGGGTGTCGTTAGGTCTCAGTCGGGCGTTGGGCGTGCGCATGGTCATTGTGCCGGCGTTGAAGTGGTAGAGCGCGCGTCCCGTTACCAGGAGAATCGGATAATCTTCGTCGGTTGTTTCTTCGGTCGGCTCGTATTCGATACATCTGAATCGGGCTTTTTGGCCGTGCGCAAATTGATCCTTGTGGACGATCTGGGTGCCGGGATGTTCCTCGCTGGGGCAGGGCCACTGCAGGGATCGCTGGTCGAGGCGAGCATAAGCGATGCCAGCGCCGCCTGGCCAGACCTTGCGGATTTCGTTCCAAATCTCTTCGGCGGACGCATAGTCGAGCGCAACGCTTTTGCCCATGGCTTTGGCCACATCGCAGAACGGCTGCCAGTCGGGTTTAGAGTCGCCTTGAAGCGGTATGGCGGCGCGAACTCTTTGGATGTGCCGGTCGCCGTTCATGAATGTGCCGTCTTTCTCGTAAGACGAAGCGGCCGGGAAAAAGACCGATCCAAACTCGCGCGCCGTTTCGGTCATGAAGAGGTCCTGGATTATTATGAACGGGATGCGATTAAGGGCTTGGCGAGTGCGCTGCACGTTGGGGTTGGTCATCAGGATGTCATAACCGAACGCCCACAGCGCTTGCAAGCGTCCGTGTTCGGCGGCGTCCATCATTTCCAGCAGATTCATGCCCATTGTGCGGGGGATTGGATGGTTCCAGATTTTTTCGAACTGGTCGGCCTTATCGAGCAGCGGCGCGAATCCGGTCAGGTGGTTCGGTTCGCATCCCATGTGGGCAGAGCCTTGAACGTTGTTCTGGCCTCTTAACGGGTTGACGCCGGTACCGGGCTTGCCGATGTTTCCGGTCAACAGGGCGAGATTGATGAGCGACATGACCGTTTCGGAGCCTTGATGGTGCTCGGTGAGTCCCAGACCGTGGAAGGAGATTGCGGGCTTGTGGCAGGCGTAAAGTTCGGCGGCGCGACGGATGTCTTGGGCAGGCAGTCCGCAGATTCCAGAGGCTTTCTCTGGCGAGAATTGTCGAACAAAGGCAAGGTAGGTCTGAAGGTCTTCCGTGCGCTCGCGCACGAAAGCTTCATCGATAGCGCCGAGGTCGGCGATGGCGCAGGCGATGGCGTGGAACAGCGGTATGTTCGTGCCCGGAACCGGCCGCAGGTGGATATCGGCGATGGCGGCCAGCTCGGTGCGCCGGGGATCGATCACGATGAGGCGAGCGCCGTTCAGTTTTCGTTGCCGTATTCTGGCGCCGACGATCGGATGGTTTTCGGTTGGATTGGCGCCGCAGACGAGGATCGTTTCAGCCTGTTCGATGTCGGCGAAGCTGTTGGTAGCGGCTCCCGTGCCCAGCATTTCTCGCAAAGCATAGGCGCTGGGGGCGTGGCAGACGCGGGCGCAGCAATCGACGTTGTTGGTCCCGATCACGGCGCGGGCGAACTTTTGGGCGACGTAGTTCTCTTCGTTCGTGGCTCTTGCCGATCCAAGAATGCCGATCGAATCGGGCCCGTGGTCGTCTAGAATGCGGGTCAGCGCGTCTGCGGCGTGTTCGATCGCCTGCTCCCAATCAACTTCTTCCCATCGATCGTTCGTTCGAATCATCGGTCGGATAATCCTGTCTGGCGCGGTTACGTATTGAAACGCATACCGACCCTTGACGCAAAGGTGTCCCCGATTGACCGGGGCATCGAGCGCTGGGCGGATGTTGACGATGCGGCCGTTGTGGGTTCCGACCCTCATCTCGCAGCCGACGCCGCAATAGGGACAGGTCGTGCGCGTCCATTGATCGGCTCGGCCCGACTCTTTGTCCGTCAATGCGCCCGATGGGCAGGCATCGACGCACGCGCCGCAACTGACGCAACTGCTGTCGGCCATTTTGCCATGCGAATCGGGAACGATGCGAGTGAGTTCTCCCCGACCGACGACTTGCCAGACGAATTGGCCTTGAACCTCGTCGCAGATGCGGACGCAACGGTTGCAATGGATGCATCGATCCATGTCTACTCGGAGGTAGGTGTGCGATTCGTCCGGTTGCTCTCGCCGTTTGCCAGCCGGTTTGATGTCGTAGCGATCCAAACACATTTCAAACTGTGAATTCCCATCGCCTGGCGGAAAGTTCTCGGCAAGGAGGCTGAGAATCGTTCGCCGCTGTGCCTCAATATCGCTAGGATGGGTTTCGATCGTATCGCCTTCGAGCAGTTCGGTCGTGCAGGCTGCAACCGCTCTGCCGTTGGCTTTGACCATGCACAATCGGCAGGCGCCATACGGCTTGAGCCGCGGGTCGTGGCAGAGGGAAGGGAGTTCGATGCCCGCCTGAGAGACCGCGCTTAAGATCGATGCCCCCTGTTCGACCGATACGTCCAGGCCATTGATGCGGGCGGCTATCATGCGGCGAATTCCTCTGGGTATTTGTGCAGCACGGAGAGCAAAAAGTCGCCCAGTCCGCCGCCGTGCCCGCAAAGGCTGGCCTGTTTGAGCGCTTCGGCCAGTTCCATGAGGCGAGCGCGGCTTGCACCGTTGGCGAGCTCCCTAGCGGCGGCAGGGGCGCCTAAATGGCACGGAAGGCACTTGCCGCACGACTCGTCCGCGCCGAACCGCATTATGTGGAGCGCAAGGTCTCGTATGGAGGTCCTATCGTCGAACGCGATCATGCCTCCGTGGCCGACCGATGCGCCGATAGCGGCGAGTTCCTCAAATCCAAGCGGCGTTTCCAGTTCGTCCGGATGAACGACGCCTGCAAGCGGTCCGCCGATCAGCGCGCCTTTAAGATTAGGGACGCCGCCCGCAGAAGCGATGATCTTGGATACGGGTGCGCCGAACTCGACTTCGTAGAGGCCCGGCTTGCCAAAGAGCGAGTTGAGCGAGAGGAGCTTGGTTCCGCGGCTTTTGTTGAGCCCTCTCTGGGCATAGGCCTCGCCGCCATGCTGCGCGATCCAGGGCAGGTTATAGAGCGTCTCGACGTTGTTGACCAGGGTCGGCGCGCCCCAAAGCCCGTATTGACCGGGGAAGGGCGGGCGGACTCGGACTTCCGGTCGTTTGCCTTCGATGGAGTTGAGCATGGCGGTTTCTTCGCCACAGATGTAGCTGCCTTTGCCCATTACGATCTCGATTTGGAAGTCCGATTGGCTGTCGATCGCTGATTGCAGGGGAGTTTGGCACTGGGGATATTCGGCGCGAAGATAGACGAAGCCTTTGGTCGCTCCGACAGCGCGCATGGCGAGGATCAGGCCGTCGATGAAGCCGAAAGGGTCGCGCTCCATAATCGTTCGGTCGATGTAGGCGCCGGAGTCGCCTTCGTCGGCATTGGCGACCACGTATTTGACGGACGTCGGAGCGTCTCGGACGAGCCTCATTTTGCGCCCTGTCGGGAAGCCCGCGCCGCCTCTGCCGCGCAGTTGGGAGGCTTCGACCTCGCCAATTATCTGCTCAGGAGACAGGTCGAACGGTTGAAGCGATTGGGCGGGGTTTAGAAGCGCAGGGGTCACAATCGGGTCGTCGCAAAGCGTGTAGATCGCAGGCTCTGATGCAGTTTGGGCGGATGCAGGAGCCGCATAGCACTTGCCGAGGCAATGGACTTTGGAGGCTTCGCCTTTGTGCCAAATCTTAAGATCGCGATGTCTGGCGACAAAGCAGGCCGTGCCGCAACAGGCGGTTTCCAGCGCCGCTGCCTCTTCAAGATGATAGAATCCTTCGCTTGTGCCTGGCATGGCTTTTGAGTCTTTCTACCTATTCTACCTGTCAGGTTTATCGGCGATCTTTGCCGCCTGTTTGCCGAGATAGACGAGTTCGATCGTTGCGGCCGCTACAAACGAGACCGTGCCGACCAGTATCCCGGGCAGGCCGAACAGGACCCCCGCAACCAGCATCGCGCCGTTGGAACCAATGTTGATGGCCATACCGGTGTAGACTTTTGGGGTGCGTTGGGTTGCCACAAGGGCGCCGCGCGCCCAACTGCCTAGCGAGGTAATAAGCGGCAAAGCGATACAGATTTCGCAGCCTTGGACGACCAGAGGCCGCAGTTCGGGCGCCACTTTGAGAACGTGCTCCAGATAGGCGGGCAGGATGGGCGTAAAGGCCAACAATGCCAGGACGCCCGTCGCGCCTAAGCCGACCAGCCACGAAAACTGCCGCAATCGTCCGCTCGAAGTTTCGTACAATGCGACCGTTATCTCTTGCACGGCAAAGCACCAGCCTCGAATCACCAGCAGCGTCGAGAATATTACAGGCCAGGCGGCCAGGGTCATTTTGGGGTCGTCCAGGCGAGAGAGCGCCGCGGCGGTCATCGGCTGCGCTAAGAGAGTTAACAGCGTCGTGCCGGCCAAAGGCAAGTGGAATTTCAGGATGGCGCGCTGGCTGAGCGGCTGCCCCTCGACTTTGCCTGCAAAGTGTGTACGAACAAGGGGTCGGGCAAAGAGCGTGGTAACGAGCGCCTCAGAGATTACGGCAGCCATCAGCACGATGCCGAACACCTCCGAGCCTGTCAGGTGAGGCGCAAAGCGAATCAGCAGGAGCGCGGTTATCGCGGCAGAGCCTAAGCGGATGGCCGTGCCCCAAGAGACCAAGGACGACCGGCCCATCTTGACCAGAACGCCTTGATAGAATCGCCGCCAGCCGATGGCTGCCGTCCAGAGCAGCATGATCTGGAGCGCGGGCCGGGCCGAATCGCCAATGGGCCGTGGGGCATCCAATAGACTGAACACAACGACATTGTAAAGGGGGGTGAACGCCAAGAGAGCGGTCAACACGGTCAGCCAGAAGCAGAGCGAAACGGTGAATCGTCTGAGCGCCAGGAACGTGCCGCCGTCTTTCACCAACGCAATGCTCGTCGCTAACAGCATGATGACGGGGCTTTCGATGACCAGCGAAAGCGCCAGCGCGATGTTGCTGGCCGCCAAGTGGAGCGCGGGTTCGGGCAATCGGCCCAGGACTCCGTGCAGCAGAGGCCCTTCGAGCATCATGAAGGTGTAACTGAGGCCCAGCGGGAACCACTGCGAGGCGATTTTCGACAGGCTGTTAATCGCCGCCCACCGCTATGTCCAGAAACTTCTCATGCTCCGTCTCCCAAAGGTCGCCGTTCATCGGCGAGTATTCCCTTGCTGGGAAGGAGTTCGTTACAATGCTTCGGATTTCGGCGAGCGAGTTCAGTCGCCCGAGCGCAGCGTGCTGCAAGAGTCCGTTGCCGATCGCCGTGGCTTCCGACGGACCGGCAAATACCGGACGACCGGTCGCGTTAGCCGTCCATTGGCAAAGCAGCTCGTTCTTGCTGCCGCCGCCGACCATTCGTATGGAAGCCAGCCTGCGGCTCGTCAGCTTTTCGAGCCTATCGATCGTCCATCTGAATCGAAGCGCGAGGCTCTTAAGGATCGTTGCGGCTAAGACATCCGGCCCGTGCATCGTGCCATTCAGACGGTTGATCGCCTCAATCATAGAACTGGGCGCGAGCAAGGAGGGATGGTCGGGATCGATCAACGGAGCGGTCTGGCAGCAGGCTTCTGCGCCGGAGAGCAACGAGTCGTACTCGATTCCCGATTCCGACTTCAGCCGCTGCAACAGCCATAGACCCATGACATTTCGCAGCAGCCGATTCGTCCCAAACGCGCCCGCTTCGTTGGTAACGTTAGCGTTTAGCGCATCGTCGTTGATCACAGGACGCTCGGTTTCGATGCCGACCAGCGCCCAGGTGCCGCAACTGATGTAGGCATCGTCCGCCGCTATCGGGGCGGCGGCCACGGCGCAGGCCGTATCGTGTCCGGCGGGCAAGGCAACGTCCAAGCCAAACTCGACGCTCCTACCAAGGATCGATGCGGGCTGCTTGGTTTCTGGGAAGATCGCCGGATCGACGCCGACGGCTCTAAGCAATTCTGAGCATGGTTTTCCATCTGGGCTGTAGCACTGGCTTGTCGAGGCAATGGTTCTTTCGTTTGCCGCTATTCCAGATAGCCAATAGTTCATCAGATCGCTCATGAAGAGCAGGCGGGAATCGGGTTGTGGCGGATCGGCGGCCAATTGATAGAGGGTGTTGATCCGCATGAGTTGGATACCCGTTTGGCGGTAGATTCTCTCTCGTCCGAGCGTTTCCACGACCCTGTCAAAGGTCTTGACCGTTCTTTCGTCTCGATAGTGATAGGGGTTGCCGATCAGTTTGCCCTTTGGATCGATCAGACCGTAATCGACGCCCCATCCGTCAACGCCGACCGAATCGGCCAACTCGATCGATTGTGCCTTTCGGATACCCTCCGAAACATCGTAAAACAGGCGCAGCGCGTCCCAATGGAGCGATCCGGCAACAAAGACGGGCTGATTGACGAAACGGGCGACCTGTTGCAATCGAGCCTGACCGCCGTCAAACCCCACAAGACAGACTCGACCGCTCTCGGCCCCCAGATCGACGGCGATTGCGCTCCCCACGATGCGTCAGATTATACTTAGGTATACTCACCAGGACGATGCCCGCTCACGAATCCAACGAAACCGTCGTCATGGATGCCGAGGATGTTCGACGCGCTATCACCCGGATCGCGCACGAGATTTTGGAGCGAAACAAGGGCGGCAAGCAGCTAGCGGTCGTGGGCATTCTAAAGCGAGGAGCTCCTGTAGGCAAGCGATTGGCCTTTCAGCTTTCGCAGATTGAGGGTTGCGCGATACCGAACGGTTCGATCGATGTCTCTGCCTTTCGGGACGACGTAAAGCGGTCGCTGACGCCTGTCGGTCGCAATCAGAGCGACATCACGTTCGACTTGACCGGTCGAAGCCTTATCTTGGTGGACGAGGTGATTTACACCGGTCGCACGGTGCGCGCGGCGATGGATGCGGTGATGACGCTTGGGCGTCCCGCCAACGTACAATTGGCCGTTCTGATCGATCGCGGTCATAGAGAACTGCCGATAAGGCCCGATTATGTAGGCAAGAACTTGCCGACGGGGAGAAACGACTTTGTGCTGGTGAAGATGGCTGAGTTGGAGGGCGAGGATCGCGTGATCGTCGTCAAGAGCCGACCAGGATCGGAGCGCTGATGCCGAGCCTGGTTTCCATCGCGGATTGCCCGGTCGAGACGATTATCGAGCGGGCAGAGCATTGGGAGAAGAACACGCAGAATCCCGATCCTGCATTGAAGGATCAGACGGTCTGCCTGCTTTTCTACGAACCCAGTACCCGCACGAGGGTCGCCTTTGAACATGCGGCGCATAAGCTCAAGATGCGTCCGATCGCCATCGCGAGCGATTCCAGCAGCATTCAGAAGGGCGAATCGCTGAAGGACACGATCCTGACCCTTTGCGCCGAGGGCATGGATCTGATCGTGCTGAGGCACCATCAAGCGGGCGCCGCCGCCGAGGCGGCCGGTTTTGCGAGCGTGCCGGTGATCAATGCCGGCGACGGCGGAAACGAGCATCCGACACAGGCGCTGCTCGATTTGATGACAATAATGAAGCACAAAGGCAGGGTAGACGGCTTGAAGGTGGCGATTGTGGGGGATGTTCGGCATAGTCGGGTCGCTCGGTCGAACTTTCTTTGTTTGTTGCCTAGGGGAGCGCGCGTGGTTGCTTGCGCGCCGGAGTCGATGCTGCCGGACGCCGCGCCCGAGGGCCTGGAGATTACGACCAGTCTGGCCAAAGCGTTGGACGGCGCAGACGTCGTCATGGCGCTGAGAATCCAAACCGAGCGGCAGGACAGGGAAGCGATCGATTTGGCCGAATATGTGCAGAGCTACCAAATCCGCGCTCAGTCGCTCGCTTGGGCAAAGCCCGATGCGATTTTGATGCATCCTGGGCCGATGAACCGGGGCGTCGAGCTGACGGACGAGGTTGCGGACGGTCCAAGGTCGGTCATCGTCGAGCAGGTTCGCAATGGGCTTTTTATACGGATTGCAGCGACCGAATACGCTCTTGGTCGCTATTAGGCGTCAAGAAAGGACGAAGATGTGGAACAATAGACATTGGGTATCCTTGTCTAACGCTTAGCCAGCGACCCGCCCGTAATCGGGCGAGCCCAGAGCAAAATGGGAGATTGTAGCAAGAACATGAAGACAGACGCTGATGCGCCTCGATTGGAATCGGAGGTCGGACGATCTCCGTATGCCAAATCGCGCACGTCCGGCTCGTGCGTCTACCGAATTTACTACTCCTTCATTTTCTATGCTCGCGGTCGCAAGCCCATCCTCACCGATCCGCTTTCCTCTCGACTTAGGGAGTTCGTCGGCAACATCTGCGAGAAGTACGAGTACGAGCTGATCTCCTTCAATCAAAAGGATAACCAGGTTATTGTGATCTTGGGGGCAAAGCCGGTCAACAATCCGTCCGACATCGTCGGAAACCTCAAGCGGGGCGTCGCGCATTTGGCTTTCGAGGCTTTTCCCGAGCTTGAAAGTCAGCTGGGCAAGCGAAGTCTCTGGGCCGAAGGCTATCTGGTCGACACCATCAATTGGCGGCAATTAGAAGGCATCGTCGCCGCACGGGGCGGGGGCGAGCCAACGACCAAGTCGCCGCTGAAGAACGCGCAGGTCGAGGCATTGGTCGATAAGCTTCCATTGCCTCATCGAGAGGTCGTCGGTCTGCTTTATGGGCTGAAAGGCGAGAAGCCGCGCACGCACGAACAGGTTGCGTTGGCGCTCGGGATGACCCACGAAGAAGTCGTCAACGCCGAGCGGGCTGGATTGGCCAAGTTGAAGGCTTGGGCAAAGAACGGACCCGTCCACGATTGATCGCGTAGTACACTTATAGGCATCGTCCTTCTTAGGAGAGGTCTATGAGTCAGATTGCTCGAAATCTTTTGATCGTTACCTTTGCCGCTCTGGGAGTCTTCATCAGCGGCAATCTTTGGCTGTCGCACGCCAAGATTATTCAGTTGCCTTGCGGAGGCGGCGGGTGCAGCATGGTGTCGGCGTCCATCTATAGCGAATGGGCCGGCATTCCGACCGCGGCGCTGGGTCTGGTCTACTTTGCGGTGTTGGCCGCGATCGGTCTCAGCCGCGCTCAATATCCCGAGAGTTGGCTGTCGCATAGGATGTTCCTGAAGATCGCTTCGTTAATGGGCTTTGCAGGCTTCGCTTTCTTTACTTACATTCAGTTTGCGGTGTTGAAGGTGCCGTCGCCTTGCTGGTGGTGCCTGAGCGCGGCGGTTACCAATCTGGTCGCTACGTTGCTCGCCTGGACCGAGCGCGGATCGCCGCCCGCTATCGAGCGGCACAAGACGGCCCGTTTAGGCGCAGCGCTCCTGTCGGCGGCTCTGGTTTTGGCCGCTGGATCGGGCTACACCTACACACAGTACGTCCGACAGTTCAAGTCGACCACCCGCACACTGGACCCGGAGCGGGTTCGTCTGTTGACCGAGCGCGGCTGGATCAAGGGCAACCCGAACGCCGAGTTGACCGTGATCGAGTTTAGCGACTTCCAATGCCCCTCTTGCCAAGGCGCGTTCAACTATGTAGAGAACGACCTGTTGGGCGCTTTTCCAAGCAAGATCAAGTTCGTTTTTCGCCATTTTCCGCTCGTCGATCTGCATAAATTGGCCTGGCCGATGGCGACGCTGAGCGAGGAGGCCGGTCGAAAAGGCAAGTTTTGGGAGATTCACAAGCACATCTATGAGAATCAGATCAGTCTGACCGATTTGGACAAGGTACTGGACATTGCGCCTTCTTACGGACTGGACCGAGAGGAGATCAAGAAAGCCATCGGAGAGGATCGGCATTTCCAGAATATCTATCAGGATCACCAAGAAGGCGCAAAGTTAGGAGTCGATTCGACGCCCTACTTCTTTGTGCTGTTTCGAGGCAAGGAGTACGTTGCGCCCGGCATTCCTGCGTTCAAGCGCGTGATGGAGAAGCCTGAGATTAGGGAGTACTTGATCAGTCCATGAAGGGACGCTATCAGGCGCCCAAGGGCGCGCGTGACATTCTGCCGTCGGAGAGCCACAAATGGCGGTTTGTGGAGGATGCCTTCCGCGCCGTCTGCCGGGATTACGGCTATCGCGAGATTCGGACTCCGGTTTTCGAGCACAGCGATCTCTTTACCAGAAGCTTGGGCGATACGGCGGACATCGTCACGAAAGAGACGTACACGTTTGAGGATCGAAGCGGCCGGTCGCTGACCCTGCGCCCCGAGGGCACCGCGCCGATCGCGCGGGCCTATTTGGAACACAGCCTTGGCGCAGAGTCGGACTGTCTGAAGCTTTTCTACGCGATCAGCATCTTTCGGTACGAGCGGCCTCAAAAAGGGCGACAGCGCCAGGCGCACCAACTGGGCCTGGAGGTGATTGGACCGGAGAGTCCGACGGCCGATGCCGAGATCATCGCGCTGACGATGGACTTTTTCAAGCGTCTTGGTCTGCCCGACGATGCGTTGAGCTTGCAGATCAACAGCGTTGGGGATGCAACGTGCAGACCGGCCTACCGACAGGCGCTGTTGGAATATGCGCGGTCGAAGGAAAATCTGCTGTGCGGTCTTTGCTTGGACCGGATGGAGAAGAATCCTTTGCGTCTGTTGGATTGCAAGAACCCGGCTTGTCAAGAGGCAATGGCCGATGCGCCCGCGATCGATCCCTTTCTTTGCGACCAATGCCGAGCGAAGTTTGACGAGGTTCAGGCTCGTTTGAACGATCTGGGCGTCGCTTATCGGCGCAATCATCGTTTGGTGCGAGGCTTGGATTACTATACGAATACGGCTTTCGAGGTGTTGGGCGGGGCATTGGGCGCTCAGAATGCGCTTTGCGGCGGCGGTCGATATGACGGTCTGATTGAAGAGTTGGGCGGTCCTGCAACTCCGGCGGTCGGGGTTGCGATCGGGATTGAGCGGCTGCTGATTATGATAGAAGAGTTGGGAGTCTCGGTATCAGAAGAGCCTCGACCAGATCTGTTCATCATCCACATGGGCGCCGCGGCCAAGGCAAAGGGGTTTGAGATCGCCTCGTCGCTGAGACGAAAGGGCCTGGCGGTCGAGTTCGACCATAACGATCGGAGCTTAAAGGCCCAGATGCGTTTGGCGGACAAGTCAAAGGCTCGATTCGCGGCCATTCTCGGCGATGACGAGTTGGCTGCGGGCGCCATAACCCTCAAAAATCTTGACGCAAACGAGCAAGAAAGCGTCGCCCTGGCAGAACTCGCCCGACGATTGCAAAGGTAAACTTGGCCATGTTCCGAGCCAACGAGCCTAATCTTCGCAATATCCGGCAACTGACCTTTGGCGGCGAAAACGCCGAGGCTTACTTTTCGGCGGACGGACGCCGAATCATCTTTCAGTCGACCCGCCCGCCCTTCGATGCCGACCAGATGTTTACGATGAACGCCGATGGAAGCCATGTAAACCTGGTATCGACCGGCAAAGGGCGATGCACGTGCGGCTTTTTCTCGCCGGACGGCAAGAAGATCATCTATAGCAGCACGGATTGGAAAGACCCAAAACCGCCGCCGCCGGCCGATCGGTCTCAGGGCTATGTCTGGCCGTTGCATCCCTATCGCCTGTTTATGGCCAATGCGGACGGAAGCAACCGAGAGGCTTTGTCCGACGGCGATGCCTATTGTGCCGAGGCGTCGTTTTCTCCCGACGGCAAGAAGATTCTGCTGACCTCCAACCGCGACGGCGATTTGGATTTGTGGGAGATCGAACTGCGGACCAAGAAGTGGACGAAGCTGACCGATCAGCAGGGCTACGATGGCGGCGCGTTTTACAGCTGGGACGGCAAGAAGATCGTCTATCGCGCCTATCATCCTCGGAACCCAACGGAGATCGAGGAGTATAAGAGTCTGTTGGCCAAGAACCTGGTGCGGCCTAGTCAGATGGAGCTTTGGATCATGGATTCGGATGGACGGAACCGGCGGCAGATCACGCAGTTGGGCGGCGCGAACTTTGCGCCTTTCATGCGTCCGGGCAATCGCCAGATCATCTTTTCTAGCAACCACACAAACCCGCGGGGCCGAGAGTTCGATCTTTTCATGATCAATGTCGATGGTTCGGGTTTGAGCCAGGTTACAACGACGCCCGACTTTGACGGTTTTCCGATGTTCTCTAAGAATGGACGAAAGCTGCTGTTCTCGTCCAATCGCAATGCCAAGACCCCGGGAGAGACGAACGTGTTTATCGCCGATTGGGTCGATGTGAAGAGGTAATCCATGAAAAAAGCTTTTGTGCTTGTTTCTCTTAGTTTGCTCGCCGCGCTCGTATTTTCCAATCGCGAGCTGACGGCGTCCAACATCCGTCGGCACGTCGAGCATCTGGCTTCGCCGGCTTTGGCCGGTCGCTTTGCGCCGTCCGAGGGTTCCTACAAGGCGTCGCTCTACGTTGCCGAGGAGTTCAAGAAGGCGGGCCTAAAGCCAATGGGCAACGTCGAGGGCGGCTATCTCTACGAGTTCAACTTGGCGCCTCGGAGCATCCCTAGCCCAGACAGTTCGTTTGCCGTTAACAGCAGAGGGGAGTGGAAGAGCGTTGCAGGCACGGATTTTGTGCCTGTCGGCTTTACCGTGCAGGAGCCTGTGGAAGGCGAGTGCGTCTTCGTCGGATCGGGCATTGTGAACGACGAGCAGGACGACTATGCCGGAATCGACGTGAACGGGAAGATCGCTGTTATTCTGCGAACTGCGCCGGGACGGGCGGGACAGACCAATCTAAGAAACCGGGCCAGAGTTGCAAACGAAAAGGGCGCCAAGGGCGCGATCTTTGTGGATGTCGGCACAGGCAGTTTTGCGGCCTTCCAGCGCGGCTCTGCGTTGTTGCCTGCGATCATGGCCCGAGCCTCTGCGTTCGAATCGTCCGAGTGGCAGGAGGCGTTCAAGGCGGGCAAGGGAACTCCGCCAGCAATACGAGTTCGGTTTCATGCCAAGGTGGAGACTAAGACCGACAAGGCGCACAATGTGGTCGGGATGTTGGAAGGGAGCGATCCGAAGCTGAAAGACGAGGTGATTGTGATCGGAGCGCACCACGATCACTTGGGATACGGCGAGACGGGCGCAATGGATTTTGGCAACACCGACGCCCATCTGGGCGCCGACGACAACGCTTCGGGCACCTCTGTCATGATCGAGCTGGCGCATACGCTGGCCGCCCAAACCCCGCCGTTGAAGAGGAGCGTGCTCTTTATGGCCTTTAACGCGGAGGAGTTGGGGTTGGTGGGTTCTGCGCGCTATGTCGCCAATCCGACCGTGCCGGTCGAGAAGATGGTAGCCATGATCAACTTAGACATGGTCGGTCGTTTGAAGCGAGACATGGTGTTGGTGGGCGGCGTCGGAACGTCTCCCGATTGGCGCAGCATCGTTGACAAAGCCAATAGCGAAGGTCTGCAATTTCGCTATGACGAAGCCGGACTTGGGCCGAGCGATCACTCGAGTTTCTTCCAGAAGAACATCCCCGTGCTCTTCTTCTTCACCGGGTTGCACGACGATTACCATCGCGCAAGCGATACGCCGGACAAGGTGAATTACGACGGCGCCGCACGCATTGCCAAGGTAACCAAGAACGTAGTCGTCGCCTTGGACGAGCGCAAAGAGAAGCTCGCATTCAACAAGACGTCCGGATTCTTGACCGACCTGATGTGGTCGGGCGGCAGTCAGGAAGCCTCGCGACAACCAGAACCTCAACCGACGGCCGGTCGAGCAGGTTCGCGAGTCAGAATCGGCTTTGTGCCGGACTATGGCGATGGCGGCGGTCAGGGTCTGCTGTTGTCGGGCGTATCGGACAACTCTCCTGCCGAGCGAGCAGGATTGAAGGCGGGCGATCGGGTGATCGAGTTGGCCGGTACTAAGATTACAGGCATCGAGGATTTGGCCGAAGCGTTTCAGGGCTTATCGCCAGGAAAGGCGATCAAGGTCAAGATTATTCGCGAAGGCAAAACCTTAGAGATCGATCTGACGCCCGAAGCGCCGGGGGCATGAAGCCGCAACGCATCGTCTCGCTGACGCCGAGCAACACGGAGATTCTGTTCGCCCTTGGCGTTGGCGGGCGCATGGTAGGCGTTACCGAGTTTTGCGACTACCCGCCCGAGACTAAGAAGATCGCCAAGATCGGCGATAGCAAGACCCGGGTCGAGACCGTCGTCGCGCTCAAGCCGGACTTGGTCGTCGCCCACACGTTTCTGAATGCTCAAGCAATCCAGGCGCTCAAGAGGCTTAAGCTGAACGTTTTGCACGGCGATGCCAAAACGATCGGCGAACTTCGACAGTTCATCAAGAAGGTTGCAACGGCGGTCGGCGCCTCGGCTCAGGCGATCGACCAGCAATTCGAAGCAAGCATTGCGTCCGCCAAGCGCAATCGTCCCAAGACGCCCCCAGCGTGTCTGTTCGCACTGGGAGCCGATCCCATCTGGGCTGCAGCGAAGGATTGTTATGCGCACGAACTGATCGAATTGGCCGGCGGTCGAAACGTGCTGGCCAAGACCGCTGGGCAGTTTGTGTCGGTCAATATGGAGCGGATCGTGAGCGCAAAGCCTCAGGTCATCCTGACGACGACAGGAGGCGCAAAATCGATCCGAGGCGATCGTCGCTGGCGCAATGTGCCCGCGGTCGTCAACAGGCGGGTCCATGCGGTCGATGCGGACGTCTTCACGCGCGCTGGCCCGCGCATCGCGCTTGCGCTGAGCCTGGCCTCCCGAATAATCTCCCGCGGTTGAAGGATATAGCCCGCGCTGCGAAGAATAGTGGCCTGAATGGGACTGAAAGTCATCGAGCATCCGCTCTCCAAGCACATCCTGACCGAGCTGAGAGACGCCCGCACGGAGCCTGCGCGATTTCGCGGTCTGGCCAGGCAATTGACGACCATCCTGGCCATCGAAGCGACGAGAGACCTGGGTCTAAAGCCAACCTCAGTGCGCACCCCATTGGAAAGTTGCGAGGGCTTTGCGTTGGCAAAATCGCTTGTGATCGTGCCGATCCTAAGAGCCGGTTTGGCCATGGTCGAGCCGATCGTGCAGCTCTTTTCCGACGTAGCGGTCGGCTACATCGGCTTGGAGCGGGACGAACGAACGGCGGTGGCCAGAAACTACTATTGCAAGCTCCCGCCGTTGGCCGGACGGAAAACGCTCTTGCTCGATCCGATGCTGGCGACGGGCGGCAGCGCCGAGCAGGCCATCGCAGCGCTTTACGAGCATGGCGCCGACGACGTCTCCAAAATCTGCGTGGTGGCCGCACCGCAAGGGGTTAGCCGCGTGCTCGACCGATTTCCGAACATTGATGTCTATACCGCCTCCCTCGATCGCGACTTGAACGACCTGAAGTACATACTGCCGGGCTTAGGCGATTTTGGCGATCGACTCTATGGAACCCAATAAATGCAGGTATAATTTTCAGAGTTATTCGGACCTATCTCTTACGAAAGGAAGGCAGTTGGCTATGGATGGCAATCGGGCGTTGGTCGTTGAAGACGATTCGTCGATCAGTTCGCTATTTGTGGCGGCGCTTCAGCGAGAAGGGTTTGAGGCCGATAGGCGCTCGACCTGTCGCGGAGCCGAATCGGCCTGCTCCGAAGGGTGTTACGACCTCATCATATGCGACCTCCGTTTGCCCGACGGATTGGGAGGAGCGTTGCTTTCCCGGCTCAAGTCCCTTTGCCCCAATGCTCGAGCCATTGCCGTAACGGCCTATTTTTCCGACGACAAGGCGCTGGGGTTTCCGCTCGATCTGGTCGATGCGGTGCTTTACAAACCATTTGACCTCGCGACGCTGATTGCCACCGTAAGGGCGGCTATGGGCATGAGCAGCAACCCCATGTGCGCCAGCACGGAGCGTCGGCGCCACCCAAGGTTCGAGGCGGAAGGCAGCGTGCGCATGGCGACTATGGACGAACGTGCGCTGAGAATCTTGCAAGGCGACTTAGAGCAGATCAGCGAGGGCGGCTTGCTGATGAAGGCGGCCGAATCGCTTCGATGCGGCTCGAAGTTGCGGTTAGCGATCGACATTCAGGACGTTACTATCGAAGGCACCGGTGAGATCGTGAGGACGCAAGGAACCATCGACGAAGGGCAGATCGCTCATCTGATGGGGATGCAGCTGCTATCGGTCGAGCCGGAATCGCATCCACAACTGGTCGGATACATCAGTAGGCTCAAAAGTTAGTCCGCGCCGATTAGAGCGTCGGCAAACTCGGTTGCATCAAAGACCTGCAAATCGTCGGCGCTTTCGCCTGTTCCAATGAGTTTAACCGGCGCTCCCAGATCGCTCACAATTGATAGGGCGGCGCCGCCCTTCGACGCGCCGTCCATTTTTGCCAAAGCGATACCGGTAACCCCGGCCGATTTTGAAAACGCCTCGGCCTGACGAATGGCGTTCTGGCCGGCTGCGCCGTCCAAGACGAGAACGACCTCGTCGGCGGGTCTGCCAAGGGCCTTCTCGGTTACACGGGCAATTTTGGCCAACTCTTCCATCAGATTATGCTTGGTGTGCTGTCGCCCGGCGGTATCGGCCAACACAAAGTCGATGCCTCGCGCTTTGGCCGCCTCGATCGCATCGAAGATTACGGCGGACGGATCGGCGCCGTCTTGATGGCGAACCATCTCGGCGCCCACGCGATCCGCCCAAATCTGAAGCTGCTCGATGGCCGCCGCTCGAAAAGTGTCGCCCGCCGCAACCAGGCATCGCTTGCCGCGCTTTCTAAGCATTTGGGCGCATTTGGCAATGGTCGTGGTCTTTCCTGCGCCGTTGACGCCAACGAACAGCCAGACCGACGGTCGGCCTGGCCCTTCCCGCAAGGGAGTCGGCTCCCCAAGCATCTCGATCAAACGACCCTTCAGCAAGTCTCTAAGGTCGCTGGCTTCTCGAATGCGATTCGCCTTGGCTTCGATGCGCAGGTCTTCGACCAAAGATTCTGCCAATCTGGGCGAAACATCGGCGGTTATCAGCGTTTCTTCCAGTTCGTCCAACAACGCTTCATCTAATGTCCTTCCAAAGGAGAGCGCGCTGCCCGCTTTCTTCAGCCAATCTCGTATTCCCCCCAGCCGCATAGAGAGATTCTACCTGTCAGGGTTTTTGCGTAGAAATCGACAGCCATGTGGGGTATTATAGGCACAACAAATAGCGTGGAGGAACCTTGTATGCCGCAAGTAGACGATCGCAGGAGCTATCTCTCCAGTTTGTTGAAGCAGTTCAAGGAGGGTCAACTATCCATGGATGAGGCGTTGAATGCTATCCGCAAGCGTAAGCCCAATCAGGCAAAAATGGACGGCGCCAAGCAGTTCGCCAAGATGATTGCCGATGGGAAATTCGACGAGGCATTTGCCAAGTATCGCTTCGGACTTAAAAACGTTCGAGGCCCTCGCCGCAAGAAAAAGAGCGCCTAACGGCCTCTGCTATTGTGGAGAGGGTGTCTATGACACCAAGGCATCGGCCGGGCTCGCCCGGCCGATGCCATAACAAGGGTACATATTCTCGCGAATGGTCAGTGCTCGGAGTCGTCGGGTCGTTGCCGTGATCCGCAGTAACGATCAGCTCGCAATCTTTCGGCATTGCCTGTAGAAAGTCGGCCAGGCGGGCGTCGAACTCTTCGAGCGCTTTTGCAAAGCCTTGCGGATCGTTTCGATGGCCGTACAACATATCAAAGTCTTCGAAGTTGACAAAGATGAACGGCTCGTCTCTTTCTAACGCTCGACAGAGCGCATCCCAATGCTCTGGATTTGATTGCGTCCGCTCCGTATAGGCAAAACCGCGTCCAGCAAAGAGTTCTGGCACAACCCCAAGTCCGCAGACCTTGACTCCCGCTTCTGCCAGGTCGTCTAACAGATTGCGAGGCGGCGGAAGCGGAAAGTCCTTTCTGCGCTCGGTTCTTCCAAATCCGCCGTTCGGATTGTCTTCAAAGGGTCGCGCGATGACGCGGCCCACGCCGTGTTCGCCCACCAGCAGGCCCCTTGCAATTTGGCAATATTCGTAAAGTTTGTCGATGGGCACGATCGCTTCGTGGCAGGCGACTTGAAAGACGCTATCGGCGCTGGTATAGACGATTGGGAAACCGGTTTCGACGTGCAACTGGCCCATCTGCGCGATGATCTCGGTGCCGCTGGCCGGACGGTTTCCCAAGGTCTGCGTGCCGATGCGCTTCTCGTACTCGCGGATGAGGGCGGTCGGAAATCCGTTCGGATAGGTGGGCAACGGTCGATCCAAGATAACGCCCATCATTTCCCAATGTCCGGTTACGCTGTCCTTGCCTATCGATCTGAAGCCGCATTTTCCGTAGTCTGCAATCGGGTTTTCGACGGGATCGACGCCCAAGATAGGTTCAATATTGCCAAGCCCCATCGATCCAAGAGTCGGCAGATCAAGACCCCCGACGGCCCTTGCCGTATTCGGCAGCGTGCTGCCTTCGTTTTCGCCCGCGTCGCCGAACGATGGCGCATCGGGCATGGGGCCGATGCCGCAGCCGTCAAGAACCATCAGGATCGTCCGGGGCATGGGGTCGATTCTACCCGGTAGAATGGGGGTATGAATCCCCGTCGCGGCGCGCTGGCTGCAGTTGCGTTTGCGGCTTTTTTCGATACGTTTGCTCTGGCGCCTGTCCTGTCAAAGTATGCACAGTCGATCGGAGCGGACGGCTTTTGGATCGGTCTGATTCTGAGCGTCTACTCGCTGGCCAATCTTGGTTTCAGCTTTGTCAGCGGGCCGTTGATCGATCGATTTGGCCGGCAAAGACCGATGTGGATCAGCCTTGCGCTGACCGCGCCCATTCTCTTCGGTTACGGCTTGTGCGATGCGCCTTGGCAACTCCTAATCCTTCGCATTCTGCATGGTGCGGCAGGCGCCGTGTTTCTGCCTTCGCTCTTTACTTATGCCATGGACAGAGGATCGCCCGCGAAGGCAGCCGGCCGACTGGGGGCGGTCATAGCGGCGGTAGCCGTCGTCGCGCCGCCCATCTCGGGCCAATTGGCGGCAAGGTATGGCTATCAAGCATCGTTTGCTCTGGCGGGCGGAATGATGCTAGTCGGGGCCGTCGCGGCTTTGGCCTGGGTGTCCGAACCACGAGAGCCGAGAGAAAAGGCAACGGTTTCGATCCTGAGTCTTAAGGCTGCGATCAGCGTCGCCCTCATGACGTTCTCGATGACTTGCGCTTTGAGCATGCTCCCGTATCGATTGCCTTTGGTCATGGCGGACGCGCGCGCGGCGGGGCAGGCGTTCGGAATATATGCACTGGCGGCGTTCATCGTCATGTGGCGATATCGCAACGGGAGCATGGCGGCAGCGGTCGCCGGGGTATTGGTCGCGATGCTGGCTACCGGCGCTATTGCCTTCTTGACTGCCGACGCGAGCCTTTATCTTGCGATGGGATGGGCGGGATTCGGCTTCGGTCTCGCGTTTCCCAGTCTCAATAGTTTGGCTCACTCATCTGCGCCCGACGCCGCAAAGGGAAGGGCTATGGCGCTTTTTTATGGGGCATACTCGCTGGGCTACGGAGCCGGGCCTTTGATCTACTCGAAGCATGGGATCGCCGGTTCGCTCGTTTTGTCGGGTTTTTCCCTCTTGCTGGCCGGGACAATTTTTTCCAAAAGTAGCAGGAATCTTGAAAAAGGCCGTGTATAATGGGTAATAGCGGCGAGTAGGCGCAACGAGGAAAGCATGCGCGCCGCGAACTGACAACCCAAGGAGGGATGCGCAATGCGCAAAATTGCATGGAGTTTGACGTTGGTCGCGGCGACGAGCATAGTCGCCTTGGCCTTTGACCCACAGATCAAGCTTGGCGGCTGGATGGTCAACGAACTGAAGTCGTCTCGGACGACGGGCATGACGTCTGGCAACATCGACACGCTGGATTTTCTGACTCGAAACGTTCGGATCAATCTGGATGCGACCGTCAGCGAGAAGTCGACCGTCCGGATTTCTTCGGATGTCGATAGCTCTTCGTTTCTCGGTTCGTTTGTGCTGCAAGACGCTTACCTGGACAAACAGTGGAGCGAGACTTTTCGTCTCCAGGCTGGCCAGCACCTCGTTCCTTTTAGCCAAGACGCGCTGACCGACGAAGTGGATCGCTGGAGCTTTGACCGCAACATTATCACGGATCGGACTTTGGGCGGCAATCCCCGAGACATTGGGGTAACGCTCACCGGTACCGGGATGAACGGTGAAGATCGCGGCACGTTCTACTATGGCGCGGGCGTCTACAACGGCAGCGGGCCGAACGCTCCTAACGACAACGACGAGATGGACTTTCTTGGTTTCGTCGGGTACAACGCCAGCAATTGGCGGATCGGCGGCTCCTTCATGACCGGCGATCATAATGTCGCAGGCAACAATCGAAAGCGCGACCGATGGAGCGTGGACGGAAATTGGAACTGGAACAACATCTGGGTTCGCGGTCAGTATGCTGCCGGCCAGGGCGATATGCCCACGCCAGGCTTTATCACCACGACCGACGTTCGCGGCTACTTTGGCGAGATCGGTACCACAGGCGACGACGGCAAGTGGGCCGCATGGGCTCGGTTCAGCAGTTGGGATCCGGACACCAGCGCCGGCTCCAATAACATCGAGCAGTTCCAACTTGGCTTTGGCTATCAGTGCGCGCCGAACATCCGCACATCGATAGCCTGGGAGCGATACGACGACAAGGCATCCCCGGGACACATGACCTGGATCGCTGGTCGGATCACTTCTGACTTTCGTTAAGTGCATCACTACCGCGGCGAGGCATTCGCCTCGCCGCGGTCTTTCATAAGGACACTCTCGCTAAAGGAGGCGAACCCGTGTTAAAGCTGCGGTTAATCAGCTTGCTTGTTGTTGCGCTTGCAGCGTCTGCCTGGTCTCAAACGGTCATGGCGGGTACCGACTATCTCATGTCTTCCAACGGAAGCCGATTTCTGTTTCCAGCTCCGTTCAACCAGATGGTTAACTTTATGGGCAATCCGACCGCGATCGATCCAACTTCGGCCGGCCTGCCGCCCAGCACGTTCCTGGGGGCTACCGACACGATCGTGCGCCGATTACAGGACATCGATCTCTCCAGCGGCTCTGGCGTAACGCAGTTGCGAATGCTGGACCTGGCTCTGCAAAGCGTCAACCCAGTGTTCGGATTCGGCACGTCGTTTCACGTGTTCGTCTCGCTCAACCCCTCTATCCCATCGTTGGGACAGATGACTGTTCGTGCGAACCGTACGTTCGACTCGGATATTTTGGTCAACTTTCGCGCGCTGTTCGTGGATGTCAACAATCCTAACATCCGATTTACCAATGATTTTGAAAAGCGGTTTACGGCGACCAACGCGACATGGACCGAACACGAGGTGCCCGGTATGCCTCGCATCGTGTTCGACTATCCCGATGCTCGCGCCAACGTTCACTCGAACGCACCGGCCAATCATTTCGATTTCTTCGTGCCCGATTTTGTGCTGCACGATGCGGGCGATGGGCGGCATGTAGTGAAGACGACGCCAGAGCCGGGCAGTTTGATGGCGCTGGGCTTAGGCTTGGTTTCGTTGATTCGGCGAAGAAAGTAGCAGGAAAGGGGCGCCTAACGCCGAAACTGCATCTCGATGTCCCATGCGAGCGATAACTGGTGGTTGACCGGCTTCGTGCTGGCCATCTGCGCCGGTATATTGCTTCGCATTGCAACGGGATTGCAGGGCAAGGCGCCTTTTATCCGCCGGATTGCCGGTCTGAACGCGATCGATGAGGCCGTAGGCCGCGCGACCGAGATGGGGCGACCGATCTTAATGGTGCCCGGCATCGGCGTATTTAGCATCATCCAGCTCCAAGCGCTCAACATCTTTACCTACGTTATCTCATTGGCCTGCAAGATGGCGACGCCTATACGCCTTTGCGTTGCCACCGCGCCGCTCTTTGCCTTGGCGCGCGATGCCGTTCAACGCGCCTATTCCGCCGCCGGCCGTCCCGATCAATACGATCCGACCGATGTGCGCTTCTTGACCGAGGAGCAGTTCGCGTTTGCCGCCAGCGTTTCGGGCCTGATCTTGCGCGAACAGGTCGCCGCCACCTTTCTAATGGGCGAGTTTTACGCCGAATCGCTCATCTTTGCCGAGACGGCCAACAGGGTCGGCGCGATACAGATCGCTTCGTCCACCCAGATCACGCAAACGCCCTTCTTTATTGCGGCGTGCGACTACGTGCTCATCGGCGACGAGTTTTATGCCGCCAGCGCCTACCTGAGCCGCGAACCCGTTGCAATGGGCAGCCTAATCGGGCAGGACTACGGTAAGATCGCTTTCGTCTTGTTGATTTTGCTGGGGAGCCTCATCTTAACGGCGACCGGCAACTTGCACGTTAGCGATACGCCTCTATTGACCGACCTCTTGAGGCTTAAGCAGTGACCTGGTACAGGCTCGAGTCGCCTTGGAACTGGGTCGGCGCGGCGGGGGCCATCCTCGTCGGGTTTCTGGCTCTCTGGCTGATCAGCAAGACGCCGAACAAGTTTCGACGGCCATTGCTCGCCTTCGTCGTCTTCTTTAGCGGCCTGTTCTACGTCCTAGAGTTTTATCTGCCGGCCAACAGCAGCGACGGCGCGAACTTCCTGACGCCGGTGATCTCGTCGGTCGTTTCGCCGCTCAATCAGACTTTGGGCGCGATCCTTTTGGGTCTTGGCCTATTTAGCCTGGCTGGGATGCACGTTCGAAACGCGGTGCAGCGAAGGGAGAACTGGCCCTACTCGGTGGCTTTGCTGTTCGGCGCGGCGCTAATGCTGACGTTTGGGCTCTTTGTAGAGGACGGAGGCCTGCCAACGGACAACAAGGCAGCGCCCGCTTGGGCAGTCAACGGATACCAGTGGCTTTTCTACGGCCTTTATCAGAACCTGGACGCCACGATGTTCTCGCTCATTGCCTTTTATATCTTGTCGGCGGCTTATCGGGCCTTTCGCATCAAGACGATGGAAGCCGCGCTAATGATGGTAGCAGCCTTTGCCGTCCTGTTAGCCGTTACCGCCGGTCCGTTGCTCACTTCAGGATTGCCGAGCGAAGGCATTGCTTCGAACTTGAGAGCAGAGAACGTCGGCGTATGGCTTTTGACCACCGTCTCGTCCCCCGCGCTGAGGGCGATCGATTTTGGCATCGGGTTGGGTCTGCTGGCGATGGGCTTGCGCATGTGGCTGGGGCTTGAGCGCGGCGCCCTGTTCGGCGAGGGGGCGTCCCAATGAGCCCGCGGATCGCTCAGAAACTGCTTGACCTGGATCGGCGCTGGCTCTATCTGTTGCTGTTCCTGGTCGTTACGATCTCGCACCTGTTGCCTATCAAAACGCCCGCCGTGCCGCTGCCCTGGTCTCAAAAGGCTTGGGATGCGGTCGAAGCCGTGCCGGACGACAAGATCATCATTATCAACTCCTCTTGGGGATTGGGCAGCCGAGGCGAAAACATGCCTCAGTTAACTGCCTTGCTGACCCATGTGATGGCCAAGCGCAAGAAGTTTGTGCTGGCGACTTTCTATCCGACCGGCCTGCCCGTGGCGCAATCGGTTTTGGGGCCAAAGGTGGCGGAGTACGGATATCGCTATGGTGAGGACTATCTGACCGGCAAATACAGTCCTCAGGCCGACAACTTTGTCAAGGCATTTGCCGCGAACCCGATCGAGGCTTTGGGAAACGACGGCGTTCAGAAGCGATCGATGACCAGCTTCCCAATGATGCAGAACATAAAGTCGCTCGATGACATCGCCCTCGTCATCGAGGTTTCTGCGTCGGGATTTCACGAACCGTGGATTCGCTATCTGCCGCAGAAACCGGTCATCTTTTTCCCAACCTCTATCATGGCGCCCGAAGCGCTGCCTTACCTTGACGCGGGACAGTTAGAGGCGATCGTTTGGGGCGTCAAGGGCGCGTACGACTATGAACTGCTGAACGAGAAAGCCGGTATCGGCCGTTTGGGAATCGGTTCGAGATACGCCGCGCCTCTATCGGCGGGGATTGGGCTGATGGTCTTGGCAGTCGTTATCGGCAACATCGCGGCGGTCGTCGTCAAGCGAGGCGAGAAGTGAAACGCTCCAATCTCTTCTATCTGCTTCTATTCGTTGCGACCGTGGTTTTGGGTTCGGGCGCTTATTCGCGCTATGGGATGCCCGGCTTGGTAACTTTTGCCGGAGCGTTCGGCACCTTGGCGATCTATTCAATTTTGTACAAAGAGAACCCGGTGTTTCGCCTGGTCGAGCATGTTTACCTAGGCTTGGCGGCTGGCTATGTGGTCGTAGCGGCGGTCAATCTGCAATTGGTGCCCGACTACTTCATGAAGATCAAAGACGGCTACTGGATGTGGGGATTCGTGATCCCTGTCGGAATGCTGGCCTACTTTACCAACCACAAGCAGATGGGCTGGATGAGCCGCACGCCTATCTTGATCATGGGCGGCTTTCTGGCCGGGTTAGTGTTTCAGGCGTTCTCCAACAAGTATCTGCCTCAACTGAAGGCATCGATGGTCAGCCTGCAACCGACCGTTATGACCCTCTCGACCGACAATCCGGCAGAATTGAGCATTTCCGGTGCGATTAACAACGCGATCTTCCTCATCACCCTCTGTTCGGCGATCATCTACTTCTTGTTCTCGTTCGAGCAGAAGAACAAAGGCATCCAAAGTACCGCGCGAGTCGGGCGGTTGCTGATTATGGTGGCGTTCGGGGCGATCTTTGGGTCTACCGTGATGACGCGGTTTGCGTTCTTTGTCGATCGGATGTACTTCTTACTCTTCGAGTGGCTCCGCATCCCCAACTGACGCGCCATCCACCTCAAGCTCGGCGTGGAGTTCGTCGCCCCAGTAGGCAGTTGCGACCGACGCCACAGCGCCAAAGCCAAAGTCGTGCGGCAAGCGAAAGTCGATTCGATAGGGTCTCACCGCGCCCAGCCTCTTATCAGCCCGACGAAGACTAATGCTCGCGACGCCTGTTTCTCCCGGTATACGGCTTATCGCAATCTCTTCGGACTTCGCCTTGTTAGGCGCGAACCAGGCGGTGTAGGCGCAAAGCATCATCTCTTCTTCGCTCGGCAAACCGGGCCAAGCGTCAGGATATGGGCTGCCCATCTCGTCGCCCGCAGTTAGCACGGGCTTGCCAAACCAGCAGAGCTTGGCCTGAAAGACGTAGTCAACGCCTGGGTCAAGGTCCAGCCGCCACGTAAACGGTGCATAGAGCGCGCCGAACCCCCAAAGCCTGGCAATGGCGATGCGGCCCCGACCCCATGCTTGAACCTTGCACGGGCGACTAGCGGGTTTTGCAGGCGGTTTGGGGCGAACCTGTAGGCCAGCGTATGCGATTGCGGTCAATCCGACCAAAGCCCCCAACAGTCGCTTGATCCTTCTCATACTCGAAACAGCACCGATTCGCGCCTAAACATGCGGGCCGATATGTAGAGCGCTCCAAGCGCCAGCGCGCTCATACTGCCCATGGTCAGACCAAAAATCTGCCAATCCATCTGCTGAGACAGCGCGTCGCGCAAGGTCTTGAAAACGTTGATCACTGGGATCAGACCAATGTACCATTTGTTAGCAAAGTCGAAGAACGCTAGGAACTGTCCAAAGATGATCGGGATCATAAAGATGAAACTGACCGCCGTAACGTAGCCTTGCGCTTCGCGCTGATTGCGCGCAAAGGTCGAAAGCGCGAACAGGATGCTGGAGGTAAGCACGCTATAGGGAAGGATCAAGACAAAGGCCAGCGCCAAGGTCTCTGGGTTTAGTTGAAGGCCGCCCATCGCCGAAGCGCCGGCGCCTTTTGGCATCAGTGCCCAACCAATGCCCAACCCGACCACTTGAAGCAACAGCCCCAGCCAAGCTTGAGACATCAGCGCCAGAAATTTGCCGATCACGACCTCGTTGCGCGTTACTGGGCTGGTCAGCAGCGTCTCCAGCGTGCCGCGCTCCTTTTCGCCTGCCACCAAGTCGGATGCGATGGTCATCCCGCCCATCAGCGACCAGAGCATCAGAAAGTACGGAATCAGGGTGACGATAAAGTTCTCGGTTCGGCCTTCGAGCGGCTTCGATTCGGCTTTGATCGGTTCGGCCAGATTAGGGCTGAGCGACCGAGCGGCCAGCCGCTTCTTGACGATCTCCCGATTCATAGCGGCGACTTGCTCCTCGATCACGCGCTTGGCAATCTCGGACTTGGTCTCTGAGGGGTCGAAACGAACGGAGAACCGGGCCGTCTGCTCCGACATGATCTGAAGCTGCGCATCGGCATCGAAGAGCAAAAGCAGTTTGGCCTTGCGGTCCTTCAATATCTGTTCGCCTTCGTCGGGGCTCTTGACTTCGGTTACTTTGAAGCGTCCCGTCTTCTTGAGCGGCTCCAAGATGGGCGCGCCGTTTTGCGGCTGGTAGACCGCAAGCGCGATCACGTCTTCTTTGGCGGTCTTGCCCACGCTTTCGATGGTTTTGCCCAAAAACATGAAGATCAGCACGGTGAAAGCCAACGGGCCGATAAAGACGCCGAAAATGACGCGCTGGTCGCGCAACATCTCGCGCCACTCTTTGAAGAAGATTCGCTGAGCGCGCTTCATTTTATGCCGCCTCGATCAGCTTAAGGAACGCCGCTTCCATCCGTTGCTCTCCAGTACCGGCGATCAACTCTCTGACCTGGCCTTGCGCAACGACGCGCCCTTCGTGAATAACGATGGCGCGATCGCACAGCCGTTCGATTTCGCTCATGATGTGCGAAGAAAAGAGGATCGTCTTGCCCCGAGCGCGATGGTCGTCGATGTATTGGGCGATGGCTCGGGAGGCCAGCACGTCCAGACCCGCGGTCGGCTCGTCCAAAATCAGTACAGGCGGGTCGTTGAGCAGCGTGCGTGCAAGAGAAACTCGCTGTTTTTGTCCTGTCGAAAGGCGGTCGCACAGCCGGTTGGCGAACGGCTCGATCTCTAGGGCAGCCATCAGTTCGTCCGTGCGCCGTCTGGCTTCGGACGGCGACATATCGTGCAGGCTGGCGAAGTAGAGCAGCAGTTCGCGAGGCTTCAGCTTGCCATACAGTGCGGTTGTGGAAGAGAGAAACCCAAGGTTCTTGCGAACTTCCAACGGTTGTGCCGAAACATCGTATCCGGCCACCGTGGCTCGCCCCGAGGTCGGCTCCAATAGGGTTGCCAACATGCGCAGCGTGGTGGTTTTGCCCGCACCGTTCACTCCCAAAATACCGAGCGATTCGCCCGGTCGCGCTTCGAAAGAGACGTTTTGCGCTGCGCGCACGTCGCCGGATTTATCGCGGTAGATTTTCGTGAGGCCTTCGGCGACGATCATGGGTCGCCAATGATACCCCGCGCCGGATCGGCAAGTCGATAGCGCAGATAGAGTTCGCCCGACTCTTCATAAGCCGAGACGAGAGCGGCCTGCGCATAGCCTTCGAGGCCAATGCCGTCGATTCCCGTGGGACCGCGGCCTCCTTTGATCTTGGGCGCAAGGGTAACGAATATCTCGTCCACCAGTCCAAAGCGCAGCATCTGGTCGTTCAGACGGCCCCCGCCTTCACAGACCATGCGATCGATCTTTGACTTCAAGGCCGGTATGGCGGCTTCCAGATCGACCGCGGATTGTCCCGGTTCGGGTCTTACCACAATGGCCTCTCCGGGCGCTGTCAGAAACTCGTTCGGCACATCGCCCGAGGCTGTTACAACGATTCGAACAATCTCCGGGCTGTATCGCGATCTATCGATCCTCAAGGCAGCCGCGCCCGTGATCACGGCGCCCATAGCGCGGCGAATGGCAAGCAGCAATTTGAGATCGGTCTCGCTCCCCAATCCCCGCGACCCTTTATCGCTCAGCGAGGTCTTGCCGTCCAAGGTCATCGCGTAGTTGATGGCGACATAGGGGCGGCCTATCGGCGGCGCAGGGAAGATCAGACGCTCGTAACCGTTGGTCAGACCCTCCGGGTCATACAAGCAGTTCAGCATCGACCTCCTCCGGCTGAACTTGGCTGCCCTTGCGATGATCGTAGCTCACTCGGATCGCGCGGTCGGACGCGTGAATGATCTCCTCGATGTGCGAGATGATGATAATTTGGGAGAACACCTCGCGCAGGGCCGAAAGGGCGTTGAGCACGCTGCTCCGCCGCTCGGAGTCGAGTTGTCCGAACGTTTCGTCCAGCGCCAGCAGGCTCATGGGCTGACCGGCGCGCTCCGTGATCAGGCGAGAAAGCGCCAGTCGAAGGCTGAGGTTCAACACATCCTCCTCGCCGCCAGAAATGACCGCTTTCGCCAGGTCTCCATCGTCCAGCAAGGTAGCGTTCAAGTCTTCGTCCAATTGGATGCTCGCGTATCTCCCCTCGGTCATTTCGCTCAAAAACTCCGAGGCATACTGTCGGAGCGCAGGGAGCATCTCGGCATTGAGCTGCTCCCGAAAGGCGACAAGCCCATTGTTTGTATGCTGCATAACGGCGAACTCCTTTTGCGCGGCGTCCAATCGGGCTTTGCGGGCTTCGATCTCGTTCAGGCTTTGTTCGGCGTTTTTGAGGCTTGCTTCGGCGCTCTGCGCCTTCTGTATGGCCACCTGAAGCCGAGTATGAGCCTGGTTATAGGCTTGCTCTAGCGCTCGGACTTCCTTCTGTAAAATTTCGTCTGCAACCGGGTCGTATCCGATCTCGGACTTTCGCTTTTCAAGCGACTCTTGCCGTTCGGCGATCGATTTGAGATCGGCCTCCGATTGGCGCAAGCGAGACTCAACCTCGCTCAAGCCCTGAATCTGTCCCGTCAGCGCGATCGACCGTTCGTACATCGGCTTCAATCGATCAGCCTTTTCATGTAAGGCTTTTCGCTCGCTTTCGTCCAGCCCGCTCGGCATCCGAGCGATCTGTTCCGTGTATTGGGCTTTGTCGGTTTTGAGCTTACTGATGCTGGTTTGGCGCTGGACGATCTCCTTCTGAATCTCGGCGGCTTTCTGGGAGTCCGTAAGTCGGGCTCTTAGGCGAACGATTTCTGGCGGTTCGCCTTGGTCTGCGACCTTGATTTCGAGGGTCTTGATTTTGGCTTTCAACCCCGCCAGTTCCGCCTCTCGCTGCTCTTTGACGGTTTTGTACTGATCTCCCAAAGGCCGAGCACAGACGGGGCACGGCGCCTCTGCGCCCATCTCGTGGATGGCGGCGAGACGATCGCTGACGCTTTCGAGATCGGATTGCGCTTGCTTCAGTTCGGCTGCCAGCCGTCCGCGTTCAGATTGCCATGCGCTTTGCTCTTTTTCCAATGCCTGCGTTGCCGCTTCCAGCGGATCGGCCTTGAGCGCGCTGAGTTCAGATTGAAGCTGCGCGATTTCCTTCTCAAGACTCTCGATTTGCGTTTCGATCTGTGCGAGTTGCGCCTCTACGACCGCTTGCTGCTTCATGATTTCGGCCAAAGAGTTCAGATGATTGAGACGCTCTGTCGCCTGACGATACTCTTCAACGTCCGCCTTAAGGCTCTCGAACTCGTCGACTGCACCCTGCATGTCTTGCAACTGTTTTCTTAAGGTTTGCTGCGCGCCCATTAAGTTTTGTCTGCGGTTGGTCAGCTCTGACAGTTCCTTTTCGACCTGTTCGCTCTCGGTACGCTTCTTGGACACAACTTCGACTTCCGGCGCTTTCTTATCCAAGGCGTTCTTGGCCGACATTTCTGAACCTGCGGCAGCCTTCTGCTCTTCTTTCGATGCTTCAAATGCGGCCTTGGCTTCTTTTGCCTGTTCCTTCGCGTCGTCAAGGCTGCCCATGCCTTGCTCAAGACCTTTGATCTCTCCCTTCAGCGCTTTGCCGTCGTCTTTAAGTTTATCTATTGCCGTTGAAACTTTATCATATCCAAGCATCTTGGCGATCTCGTCCCGCCGCTTCTCCTTCTGATAATTCATAAATTCCAGCTCTTTCTGGCGAGCAAAGAAGCTGGTCATAAATTGATTGCAGGTCATCCCTAGCAGGCGCTCGACTTCCTGTTCTACGGCGGTAATGCCGGTGGCGATCGCCTTGTTGTTCGTTAGATCGATCAGACTTGCGCTTTGGAGCACGCGCTCGATGCGATAGCCTCGGTCACCGAGCGCAAAATCGAGCACAACGCGCACTTGCTGCTTAGCGTCGTCCGACCAGAGCCAGCGAACGTCGGCGTTCTTGCCTCGCATCGCGGTCGAGCCATAGAGCGCCCAACCGATCGCCTCCAAGA
Organism: Armatimonadota bacterium; assembly: GCA_013359125.1. Lineage (NCBI taxonomy): Bacteria > Bacillati > Armatimonadota > Armatimonadota bacterium. The sequence continues at coordinate 44,705 of JABWCR010000018.1, forward strand.
TCGTCGTCTTGCCCGACCCGTTGGGCCCGATAATCGCTGTAATCCCCGGATAAAACTCCAATTCGGAGTCGACATGCTGTCGAAAGTTCTCCAAGCGCAATCGATGGAGAATCACTCCAGATGCTCCTTGAGCGCGTCCAGGAACGCTTGGTTCTGCTCCGGCAGGCCCGTGTTGACCCGAATCCAGTTATCCAGTCCAAGTCCGGCTCGGACCAGAACGCCCTTGTGCGCTATTGCCTGGGCGATCGGACGAGCGTCTTTTCCAAGATCGATGAAGGCAAAGTTCGCGTGAGAATCGGTATGTCTTAGCCCATAAGCGGCGCAAAACGCATGAAAAGTCCGAAGCCCTTCGTCGTTCAGCGTCCGGGTTTTCGCGAGATGCTCTTGATCCTGCAAAGCGGCAAGGGCGGCGGCCTGAGCAATGCTACCGACGTTGAACGGCTCTCGCGCTCGATTGATAGCGTCGATAATGTCTGGCCGGGCAAAACCGACGCCGATGCGAAGCCCCGCCAGCCCGTACGCTTTGGAGAAAGTCCTCAAGACCATCGCGTTCCGTCCTTCTCGCACCCAATCAAGTCCGCGACTATAAGGCGCGCCAACGTACTCGAAATAAGCCTCGTCCAGAACCAGCAGCGCTGGATCGGGAAGGCGATCCAATAGCGTTTCAAGATCATCCGCGCCGACCAACGTGCCGGTCGGATTGTTAGGATTGGCCACAAACACCAAGCGCGTAGCGTGATCAAAGCATTCGGCCATAGAATCCAAGTCGTGCTTCAAGTCGACGTCCAGAGGTGTGCGATGGAGGGTCGCGCCGGCCAAAGGGGGCGCGGCGTAGTAGCGCACGAACGAAGGATCGGCAGCGATCGCCGATACGCCTGGCTGAAGGAAGAGCAGCCCTAGAAGGTGAATCAACTCGTCCGAACCGTTGCCAACGACGATACAATTCTCGTCGATCTCGTGCATTTTGGCCAATGCCGAGCGTAGTTTGGAGCACCCAGCATCCGGGTATCGATTGGAGTCGGCTGCGGCCTTGACAATGGCTTCGACAGCGAGCGGCGAAGGGCCGAGCGGATTTTCGTTGGCATGAAGCCGAATCGCATCGGCGGGCGGCGCCGCGCCATGCCCATAGGGTTGCAGCTGCCAAACCTCGCCGCGTATTCCCGGGTGCGCCATGCCTGAATCTTACCCATTGGAAAAGAAGCCGTCCGATATCGACTATCCGTTCGAGAATTGCCCCTCAGAATGCTTCGAAAGAACGACTGCGACGACATCGAAAATCAGGTAAGCCACATCCGATTCTTTATGAAGGACGGTCCTTTCTTAGACATTCCTGCGCCCGAATAGCAAAAAGAAGCCAAAGACCTAGTAAAAGCGCTGAACGATTGGCTGGGCCAGCCTGCGATTCGTGGGCTATAATATCTAAGTCCATATCACTAACTTCTGAAAGGAGCGGGCAACCAACCATGACTCTTCTACGCACAGCCGTAATTCTCGCCTTAGGCAGCGCGCTGGCCGTGAGCGCATTAGCAGACCATCTTGCATTCTGGGACTTTAACGCCGTTGGAACGACGGGCACAAGCGGAACCACCCTTCCGATCGGCGGTGTCTATGCCGCAACAAGTTCGCTTGAATTGGTCGGCGGCGCCACTGCTACGTTTGCCGCCGGATCGCCTCAGGACGACCCGATTACCGACACCAAGAACATTTTCCGCAACCCTGGCCACAACAATCGCGGATACAACACGACGACCTATCCCGCACAGGGAACGGGCAGCGGCACCCGCGGCGTTCAGTTCAATGTGCCCACCGTCGCCATGTCCGAGGTGATGGTCAAGTTCGACGTTCGAGCTAGCAACACCGGCTCTCGGTTTATTCAGTTCCTGTACACCCTGGATCGAACTGCCGGCGTACCGGTTTGGAGCAACGGTCCCATTTTCGAACTGACCCTCGGCGGCGAGCAATGGCATCAGAACCAGTTAGTCGATGTATCGGCTTTGGACGCAGGCGTGGAGAACAACGCGAACTTTGCGTTCCGATTGGTGGCCGTGTTCGACCCGGCCGGCACCGGCTATCGCGCCGCCAACCCGACCAGCACCTATGGCACCACGGGCACTCTGCGATACGACCTGGTTCAAGTGATGGCCGTTCCCGAGCCAGCCAGCATGATCGCTCTGGGTATTGGCGTGGTCGGCTTGATCGCGCGACGGCGAAAGTAGTTGTTCTCGCTCCCCGCTATTGCTGGCGGGGAGCCTCTCCTCAAGTTTAACCTCGCCTTAACCTGTTGCCGCCCTGCTTCCAGATAGACTGTAAGCGCAGGACAAACTATATCTTTTGAAAGGAGCGAGCAACAGACTATGACTTTACTTCGCACGGCTTTACTTCTGGCATTGACCAGCGCGCTGACCGGGAGCGCGCTAGCCACCTCGACCCACTTGGCGCTGTGGGATTTTAACGCCGTTGGCACGACAAGCGCCAGCGGTACCGACCTGCCCATCGGCGGCGAATATGCCGCCGTCAGCTCTCTCGAACTGGTCGGCGGCACAACGCGCACCTTCGCCGCAGGATCGCCTCAAGACGATCCGATCACCGACACCAAGAATATCTATCGAAATCAAACGCACAACAACCGAGGTTATAACACGACGAGTTATGCCCCCCAGGGCACAGGCAGCGGAACTCGAGGCGTTCAGTTTAACGTGCCTACGATTGGGAAGACGGAAATCGTCGCCAAGTTGGACATGCGCCACAGCAATACGGCCTCCCGGTATGTGCAGTTTCTCTACACTCTGGATCGAACCGCGACAACGCCAGTTTGGTTGGATGGCCCGATTTTCGAGGCCGACCGAGGCGGCGACCAATGGTATCTCAACCGAACGATCGACGTTTCGGCCCTGAATGCCGGCGTGGAAAACAACGCCAACTTTGCCTTCCGCGTAGTGGCGGTCTTTGCGCCTGGTACAGGCAATTATGTGGCGTCGACTACGACCAGTACCTATGCGACCACCGGTACGCTGCGATACGACCTGGTGCAGGTTACGGCAGTTCCCGAACCGGCCAGCCTCATCGCGCTCGGCGTCGGATTGGCCGGACTAATCGCCCGACGACGCCGTTAATACTCCCACCCTCCCCCCGTCCTAACAAGCGGGGGGATTCTCCTTTGTAACCCTCTGTCTTTTCGATACCCCACATCCGCCGTTTGGTGCGGAGGCATGGAAACTTGAACAACCCGATTTTAGACGATCGATGCCCATCGAGAAGCGGGGATGCTCCAGCCAAGAAGGCCTCTGCGCGAACGGGATTCTTTGCAAATGTAGCACAAAATCGAGTACGAATCGAACTATGGATCAAAGAGATAGGCCTCGAGCAGAGAGCGGCAGGATGGCGGCGATGAACGGCGAATCTCTCAACCATGAAAGGTCTGCACAATCTCGCTCTTTGCGGTCTCCTGACAGTCGGCGCTTCGGCGCAGGACTTGATGTTCGGCGCGGCGGCGCGAAAGATCACGCCCACAACGCCGCAGTACATTGCGGGCTACTCGTCCAACCGAATGAGCACGGGAGTTCATGACGACATCTGGGCACGGGCGTTCGTCGTCCAGATAGGCAGCGAGCGGTTGGCCATGGTCTCGTGCGATCTGATCGGCATCTTTCGGCCAGACGTTCAGAAGATCCGCGCATTGGTGCCCGACATCCCGCCGCATCGCATTCAGGTTTCCAGCACCCATGTGCATTCTGGCCCGGACGTTCTGGGGCTTTGGGGCGCTCCAGGGAAGTCCGGCGTCGATCCCGCATATCTCTCATTCATGATCCGGGAGACCGCGCAGGCCATCAACGACGCCCTGGCAAACATGAAGCCCGCCGTGATCCACTTTGCCTCAACCTCCGACGTCAAGGGCGTATCAAAAAACAGCCGGGCGCGCATATTGGACACGGAACTGAGCGCGATGTTGGCGATCGAGAAGGGCACCGGCAAGACAATCGCAACCGTGATCAACTATGCCTGCCACCCCGAGGCGATGAACACGAACGAGATCACCTCGGATTTTGTCCATTACACCCGCGAGCGAATGGAAAAGGCGATGGGCGGCCTTTCGATCTATCTGCAAGGCGCGTGCGGCGGCATGGTTACGGTCGAGTTCGAGGGTTCTGGCGATCGGGGGAAGGATAATTGGGCGAAGACCGAAGAAACTGGAGTCGCCTTGGCCGAGGCGGCCCTCAAGGCGCTCGGCTCGGCCAAAACCGCCGAGAATCCAAAGTTAGAACATCGGTGGACCGAGCTCATCACGCCGATGGAGAACGACGGTTTCAAGGCCGCTATGGCTTTAGGAATCATCCCATCCGCGGGCGAGTTTCGGGATGGAAAATTGGTAACCGAGGCGCACTGGTTTAAGATCGGGCCTGCAGAGTTCTACACAATGCCAGGCGAAGTGTTGCCCAATATCGGCTTTCGATTAAAAAAACTGATGGGCGGCCAGCCCAACTTCCTGATCGGGCTGTGCAACGATGAACTGGGGTATATCTTGGCAGAAGCCGATTATGGAATCGAGTTGTACAAGTACGAAACCAGCATGTCGGTCGGACCGTATATCGGTGACGACTTAGTGCTGTCGTTGCGAAAACTGCTGGACAAACCGCGACCAGGCATAGCCGAGGCGACGAAGACGGCGAGCAAAGCCGAGCAGGTCTTGCGCGACTACATGAAACGGTTCAAGCCCGACCGCGCAGGCGACGGCAAGGCAGTCTGGCGGTTCGAAGTATCCGGTTCGGACGGCGGAACTTATACTTTGGTGGTCGCGGGTGGAAAGGCGAACCTATTTTCCGGCGCTGGCGGCGAACAGGCAGGATGTACAATAAAACTGAACGCCAAAACGCTGGAAGAGGTGCTGACCGGCAAACGGAACGCCTTGGACGCCTATCAAGCGGGCGATGTGGTTGTGGAAGGCGATGTTAGCCTGGCGCAGTTTTTGCTGTACGTGTTCGAATAAACGAGATTAGGAGAATTAGGATGAAACTTTGGATAGCAATGATTTTGTGCGGCGCGATGGCCGTGGGCAATGTGCAGCAGCCTCCGACGCCCGGGCAGCCGGGCACCCCTCAGAAGCCCATCGTCGTTAAGGAGGCCGAGGAGACATTTCGAGAGCTCAAGGTCGAGGATTTGTTCCGCGGCCGAGAGTATTTCAAATCGATTAACGGTTACTTGGTATTGATGGGCGAGCAGGGCGCGCAACATTGGCAGGTTGCGTACAAAGTCGATTACATTCCGCCCGACAAGGTGCGGATAGAGCCGACTTTTGGCCACACCGTTTCGGCTCGACGCAACCGTATCGTATGCGACGGCAAGAACGTTCTGACGGTAGACATCAGCGGCAACCGGCCGAACACCAAGCCCTATGACAAAGATTCGCTGAAGAACATCGCCGCCTCAACGGTGAGTATACTGCTGCGCTGGCTGGTCGATCACGAGGGCTATGCAGAGAATCTTCGCAAGGAGATTCAGGAGAAAGACCAAAAGATCTTAGCTTCCAGCAAACGGGAGATGGTCGGCGGTCATGATTGCGAGCGGGTTACGATCAAAGCCGAAAAGGATCCTCTGAATCGCGAGCACGTCTTTTGGTTCGACAAGCAAGGCATTCCGCGCATGGCGATGCTAAAGGCCACCGCTGGCGGAGGCGGAGACCCCGAGAAGGCCATGAAGATCACTATCCGCGAATATTGGATCGACGGCAAGATCGATCCGGAGATCGACGAGAAGATCTTCGCGGTGGAACCAGCAGTGCAGGCGAGACCTTAGGCTTCGGGATCGTCCTGAAGGTTTTTCTCAACCTCTTCGATGGCCGATTCGCCCGCGGCCATCGCCGTTTCCAACATCTTCTCGCCTTCGTCTTGAGCGACGCGCAAGAGGCGGTTGACGGCGGCACGGCCTTGGTCCATCAGGCCTGTCAATTTGCCCGTTAGCCCGCTGGCTTTGCCCATCAGGTCGTGTCGAAGCTCTTCGCCTTTTTTCGGCGCGGTCAGCAAGCCGGCAGAAAGCCCTACGATCGTGCCAATGCCGATCCCAGCCAAAAGATTGAGCAGATTCTTGCGCTGATTCGAATCCATCGTCCCCTCCGAAGCTTACTGTTCGACGCAGGGAAGAAGATTCCTTTGGCGAAGCTTAAGGCGTGCGTAGATTGATTCCATTCTTGGTCGTTTTGGGCTTGGCGGGTTGTTCGTTTCGGTCGGCGGATGCGCCCGGCATCATCACCATAGAGGTCGCAGTGTTCGAGGGCGGTTTTGGCCTGGATTGGCATCGATCGGTCGCCAGGGAGTATGAGAAGCTGAACCCGAACATTCGCGTTAATCTGTGGGGCGATCCGAGGGTGGACGAGAAGATTCGCCCTCGCATTCTGCGGGGAAGCCCTCCCGATCTGGCCAGTTGCAGTCTGCCCATCTGGAAGCTGATCGTGGCCGAGAAGCTTGTGCCGTTGGACGCCGCGCTCGACAGCCCGGCTTACGGTCAGGGTCGCACTTGGCGGCAGACGCTCGCACCCGGGATTACGGCCGATTTTCAGCACGAGGGGCAGGTTTATGCGTTGCCTGCGGCTCGGGGCGCATGGGTCTGCTGGTACGATGCGAGGATGTTTCGCAAACATGGATGGAAGCCGCCAGAGACATGGGACGAGTTCATGGCGCTGTGCGACAAGATAAAGAAGGCCGGCGTGCATCCGATCGCGTTTCAAGGCAAGTATCCCAACTACGCTTGGTACACGCTTCAGTGCATCTATCAGCGTTTGGTTCCGTTCGATCAGTGGTACGAGATGCAAGATTTGAAGCCTGGGGCGTTCGTCCAGCCAGATTTCGTTCGCGCCGCCGAGATGCTGCAAGAGATGTCCAAGGCTTATCATCAGCCGGGCAGCGCCGCAATGAGCCACATGGAAAGCCAAATCGAATGGGCGAGCGGTCGCGCGGCGCTGGTGTTTTGCGGATTGTGGCTGAAGAACGAGATCAAAGCCTCGACCCCGGACGGGTTCGAGATGGCCTGCTTCCCAGTCCCAAGCGTGCTGGGCGGAAAGGGCGACCAGAAGGCTATCTATAGCGGCGGGGGCGAGAACTTCGTCGTCTTCTCAGAAGGCAAGCGATCGACCGAGGCTGCCGACTTTCTCAAGTTTATGATCAGCATGGAAAGCGCGCGAAAGTATGTGGGGATGCTGGACACGCTCTCGCCTGTGTTAGGTTCGGAGCAAGGCGTCGATATCTCGCCCGCATTAAAGAGCGCGGTCGCGGCGATCGAGAAGAGTTCGAGGTCGTTCAACGATCGACTCTCGACGCTTTATCTGGGCTTTTCAAAGGGGCCGCTGACGGCGTTGATGGGCGACTTGGTGAACGGTCGCATTTCGCCCAAGGAGTTTGGCCAGAAGATGGAGGCGGCGGCAGAGTCCGTGCGCAAAGACCCCGAAGTTTACAAACCACCAGCAAGAGGCGTGCCCTGGGCCAACCAGCCTCAATAGCGGCGCTGTTGGCGGTGTGCTGCGCGGCCGCTGGTTGTGCTCAGCCGACCCTTCCGCCCATTTCTGCCGAACCGCTCGAGATCTGGTTCGGACGCGCAAAGTACGTGGCGGCCGAACAACCTTCCATCGAGGCCTCGGGCGGCGTGCGTTTGCGCTATCAGGGTCGAACGATCGCGGCGTCCAGGCTTTTCATCGACATGGCCGCTCAGCGAGCAGCGGGTTCAGATGGATTGCGTCTCATCGATCCCCAAGGCGAGCTGACGGGCACGGCTTTCGAGTACTTCTATGAAGAAAAGAGAGGCTGGTTCGAAGGCGCCTATCTTGAGACCGGCCCTTACCGCGTTTGGGCAAAGCGATTGGAGATCAGCCCCGACGTTCGAAATCCTTCTCGGAACAACTACCGGGCGATCGATGCAGCCGTTACCACGTGCGAGCGAGAACATCCGCACTACCTGATCTCGACGGATCGCGCCAGCGTCAATGCTCGCTTTCGACTGACGGCAGGCCCGATACGGGTGAAGCTTCAAGATCGGACCTTGCTCACATTGCCTTTCTTCAATTACGGTTTGACCGGCAAAGGCGAGTTCAATCTGCCTTCGCCGGTCTACAGCAGTTTGACCGGAGTTGGGTTGACGTGGACGGAGCGGGCGCCCATACAGGATAGGGGCGAGTTTAGGGTGTCCGGCTCGGCGTTTGTGCTCTCCAGGCCCGAAACAGGAGCGCGATTCGCCTGGAACTTTGCCGAGCCGGATGTGCCGCCGAGCGACCGCGAAGAGACGGTGCGCTTTCAGCAGGGCTATTTCGAGACGTTGTTGGAGGAGTCGCCGTACGACGAGGTGGATCGATTGGCTGCCAAAAAGCTTTGGGTCGGGCTGAGCCGCGCGCTGAACGCGCGGGCTATCGGTCGCCGTCGGACCGATCTTTCAGTGAACAAGGAATGGGAGTTAGCGGCGGGGTTTCGAGTGGATTTGGGCTTTGGCGCGGGCGAGGCGATCCTGCGGGCCGGAAGCCTGAGCGAGCATTTTGGAACCGCCAACGTGCCTGCAAGACAGCGGTTGGCTTTAGAGAGCGAATGGGCAAACTTTGTTGGGCGGTATGACGAAGATAGAGTGAAAGGCTATGCTCGGGGCGAAACCAGACAAGCGGCTTTGCGGTTTCGGCTTCAAATGTCGGCCTATCTATACGAAGGGGGACAAGAGTATGCCTGGGCGAGGCCAGGCATAGAGATGATCCTGCCTGTGTCGCAAACTACGCGGTTCGGTATCAGTTTTTCTCGCGCGTTCGAGACGGGAAGCTCCCCGTTCTTATTCGATCGAATCGACGCGAGAAACGAGGTCAGGCTTCGGGCAGAGACGGTCCTGGGAAACTTCCGGCCCAGTTTGTTGGTCAAGTTCGATGCGGACCGAGGGGATTTTTACGATCTCCAACTCTCATTCGGGTTGACGCAGCACTGTCTGGAGCCGTTTGTCTTTTGGAGGAGGTCGCCGGGGCTGTTTCGGATCGGGGTAAAGCTGACCGCATTGAGGTAGGCGCGGGCCGAGAGCCTCGGCCCGCTGGTCTGTCTTACTTCTTCGAGATTCTGCGGCGGGCAAGACCGACCAGACCGACGCTCAGCGCGATCAGGCTGGCAGGCTCCGGCACAGGGGCGACGACGCTCTGCGTCAACGGGTCGCCGTGGCTGTTCAAGTTCGACTTGATATAGATGGCCAGATCGGTGCCGTTCGCTGCCAAGTAACTGTTGGCGGCGTTCACAATCGAACTTTCCAGAGGGTTGCCGTTCGTCCGTCTGGCGAAGAACGAACCAGCGGTAATGTCATAAACGTTCCCGGTTTCGAACAGAAGCTCCCAAACGACCAACTGCATGGCTTTGGCATCGTTGTCGTTGCCAGAAGCGCGAACGGTCGGGGCAAACTGATTAACAATGTCGCCAATGCGCATCCCGTTAGGGCTGAGCGAGGCGGTGTCGAGCACGTTGACGCCCTTGTGGCTGGTAGACATGCCAACGAACGGATCGACGCAGTAAGTGTAGAGGATCTCTTCTACCGAGCCGTACTTCAACTCGACTCGAAGCTCGCCGACGCGGCCTTCTCGGAAGTTGGCACCGCCGTCAAACGTGTACTTGACGCTGCCGCCCTTTTGGCCACCGCCGCCCAGGTACTTCATCGTGGCGGGAAAAGCCCATGCGCCGCTCAGACCGACGATTGCTGCTGCGACTGTCGAAAGTATTGCCTTGTTCATCCTTGTGTCCTCCCTGTCTCCGTGATTGTTTTGCGACACGGGAGAAGCGGCAAAGGACGTGCCAAATCAAGCGAGAGGAGGAGAAACCGGCAATCGGATCAGCGCTTCTTGCGGCCTAAGATGAAGTTGCTCAGAATAGGCCCCAAAGTGCGATTGGAGGCAACGTATGCGATGACTTTGTTGCGCCATCCTGGGATGACGATCTCTTTCTTGGTCGACAAAGCCTCGATCGAGATTTGCACAACACGACTGGCAGTCATCCAAAGCGGCTTGGGCACTTGTTCGCGGCTAAAGCGCTCGAACTCCGGCGTATCGTGGAACTCGGTATAGGTGAATCCCGGACAGAGCGCCTGCACATGGACGCCCGTGCCGCGCAGTTCCGCGTTCAGCGACCGAGAAAGCGCAACCATGTAGGCTTTGGTCGCAGAGTAGTTGGCCGAGCCCGGTCGAGCGATGAAGGCCGCGATCGAAGCCACGTTGATAATCGCGCCGCTCCCTCGGTCAATCATGGCGGGCAGCGCGGTTCGGGATAGGATGGCCGTCGCCATCCCGTGCACCATTACCATGTCGGCGATCTTGTATGGCTCGACATGATGGAACTTGCCCGTGGTGCCAAAGCCCGCATTGTTGACCAGCAGGTCGGGCGAATGGTCGTTTATCGCGGCTTCGACTTTGGCCATTCCCTCCTCGGTCGCAAGATCGGCCACAACGATCTCGACTTCGGCGTTCAATTGCGAGGCCAGCTGATGCAGCCTGTCCGCTCGTCGAGCGGCGAGGATGAGCCGGTAGCCCTTGTCGGCCAATTGCCGGGCGAACTCCTCGCCAATACCGCTGGAGGCACCGGTGATAAGGGCTGTGGGTTTTCGAGAGGCAGCGACATCGGCATCCGGTTGGGCCTCTATCGAAGTGGAGAGAACGGTTGCCAAGGAGCGAGTCTACCTATAGAGTCGAAAGCAACGATGGGAGTTCGTGCCACTGACAATAACAGGCGTCCGGGAACTTGGCCTTGGTTGCCTCTACTTTCTCAGGCGCGCCGCCCACAAAGATCAAGGGTTTTTCTCGCCGCTTCTTGGCTTCAACGATCCACTCAGCGATGGCTCGTCCATGGGACGGCAACCGATCGAGCGAGATGATCCAAGCGTCCGGCAGATAGCCCTTAAGGTCGAGAAGGACCTCTTGGCTCCAGTGCGAACGGACGTTGAATCCGGTCAACAGGGCGAGCTTTTCTTGCAATTCGGCCTCGTTCCAGTGCAAAAGGAACAGTTCCACAAGCCAAGTATACCTACAGTCAGGTAGAATGCGAGCGGCCACTCTACCGCCATGCAAAGCGCCTTAGACTTGCCCGAATCGGTCGCCAATGCCGCCTTTTCCGACGGAGAATCGCACTCATCGCCCCTCATTGCGGCTGTGGCCGACATGGATATGGACGGCAAGTTTGGCGAGACGTGGTTCATCGCCACTCCCGATACGATCATCATTGTCGGACGCGAACTGTCGTCCGAACGATCGACCGGTCGCCGATTGCCCTGGATGATCAAGAGCGATGAGAACGGACTTGAGGCCAGCGACGAGGCTGCGCTCATAGCGGCGATTCCCTTTTCCAGTTTGGCCGAGGTGCAGTTGGAGCGGCTCGTGGGCTGTTCGGCATTGACAGCGGTTACAACGGGCGGCAGCCGCATAGAACTGGCGCGGTTCACCAGCGCGCTCAACGACGCATTCTCCGATGTGGCGCTTCAGGTCAACGCTCTGATCGAAGGGAAGGAGCTTCTCCAGCCAGCCGGTCGTTCTGCCGCCTGTCCGCGATGCGGACGACCCTACCCGCCCGATTCCAGCTCGTGCCCGGCCTGCCGATCCAAAAAGCAGATTCTCGCCCGCACCATGATGCTAGCGCGGGACTACTGGCGGTGGATGTTCGTTTCAAGTTTGCTCGCGGCGATTTCTGCAGGAATCGAGCTGCTCCCGCCATTCTTGACGATGATGCTGATCGATAGAGTGCTGACGCCGAGAGCGAACTATCACCTTTTCCTGTGGCTGTTGGGCGCGTTGATCGTATCAAGGGTCGTTGGCGTTGGCATCAACATTCTGCGCGGACGGCTGTCGGCGTGGTTGGGCAGCCGCATCGCGTTTGAACTAAGGTCCAAACTCTTCCAGCATCTGCAGTGGCTGTCTCTCAGCTACTTTGACCGTCGGCAAATCGGTTCGATCATGAGCCGGGTAACGCGCGACACGGAGGCGCTCTACGACTTTATGGTCAATAGCGCGCCCGCGTTGACGGTCAATGCGCTCATGATCGTTGGGATCGGCGTCGCGATGGTCTCGGTCAATTGGCAATTGAGCCTGTTGACGCTGATCCCGGCTCCCTTTATCGTCCTGCTGGCTCGGGCGGCTTGGCGAAGGATCACTCGCATATGGCGCCGATATTGGCATCGCTGGGCGCGGCTGAACGCCCACCTGAGCGGAGCCTTGAGCGGTGCAAGGGAGGTTCGCGCCTTTACTCAAGAAGAGCGCGAGATCGGCACCTTCGATCGGCGCAATCTGGAGATTGCGGACAGCGGTATGCGGGCCGGGCAGATCAGCGCAACGATCTATCCGTTGGTCGGTTTTATGGTCATGTCCAGTTCGTTCATCATCTGGTATGTGGGCGGCAAGGGCGTGTTGGGCGGCACGATCAGCCTTGGGCAACTGGTGGCGTTCTTGGCCTATGTGGGAATGCTGTACGGACCGCTGAACGTGGTTACGAACATCATGGATTGGGCATCGCGCACGGTTACGGCAGCGGAGCGAGTGTTCGAGGCGCTCGATACGGAACCTGAAGTGCAGGATGCGCCCGAGGCGAAAAGCCTGGATCGGGTCGAAGGCGAAATCCGGTTTGAGGCCGTTTCCTTCGGCTACGAGGCGCATCGACTGGCATTGGAAGAGATCGATCTGAAAATCGAGCCGGGCGAGATGATCGGCCTGGTTGGCCATTCTGGCTCCGGCAAGAGCACGCTGATCAATTTGGTCTGTCGTTTTTACGATCCAGACCGCGGTCGGATCACATTGGACGGCCTTGATCTGCGCGAGATCAAGGCGCGCGATTTGCGCGGTCAGATCGGCGTTGTTCTTCAAGATACCTTTCTGTTCCCCGGCTCGATTCGCGAGAACATTGCCTACGCCAAGCCAAACGCCGACCAGGAGGCCATCATGAGCGCGGCAAAGGCGGCTCACGCCCACGGTTTCATCATGCGGTTCCCGGACGGCTACGACACGTGGGTCGGGGAGCGCGGGCATCGGTTGTCCGGCGGCGAAAGGCAACGGATCGCCATTGCTCGGGCGATCTTGCGCGATCCGAAGATCTTGATTCTAGACGAGGCGACCAGCGCGGTCGATACGGAGACCGAGCGACAGATTCAGGAGGCTTTGGATTACTTGGTGCAGGGCCGCACGACGATCGCCATCGCCCATCGGCTGTCAACGCTCCGCCATGCGGATCGAATAGTCGTCTTGGAAAAGGGTCGGATCGTGGAGGAGGGCTCGCACGAAGAGCTGATGGAGTTGGGCGGCGTGTATGGCCGATTGGTGAACATGCAGTTAGAGCTGGCCAAAAACCGCCTGGTGGTTGAGTAGGCTACTTGTTGACGACTGAGGCATGGCCGTCGGCATAGACGACCGCGCGCCGGCCCCCTCCCAAAGATATGTAACCTAACTCTGTTTGAGACGGATTTGCGACTTTTCCAATGTCCCCGCCGCCAAAGGTATAGACAAAGCCGTCGAGCAGGTCGTCCGTCTTGAGATAGGGCCCTAACTTCTGCTGCAAATCCGGACCGGGAGGCGGGAGAATGTCGTCCTCATCTGCGGCGTACATAAGGATAGCCATGCCGACCTGTCTCGCATTGCTCAGCGCTCTCGTTTGTTCGGCAGAGCCGATCAACAGTTCCAACTGCTCTGCCGACGCTCGAATTAAGTTCACCATCCATAGCGCGTTGTTGGACGTGTAGGCCAGGCGCGTTCCGGTCGGAGCGAACGATGCATATTCGACATCTGCCGAAAGCAAAACAGGACTCTTGCCATCGTCGCGCATTATCCAGAGCGAAGACTTTCGGGCCGTTGCGCCTTCTGTCAGGCTTGCGACGTTGGTTCCAATCTCTAACTTTAGTTGCAAGTCCTCGCGCTCATGCAGCTCCTCTTCGTCCTGCAAATCGAAGAACAGGTCCCCGTCTTTCGGCTCTGGGCAGGGCGCTGGCGTCAATGTGGCCGCACTAAGGTCCACCATATAGTGGCGCGCATCGATCGACTTCGCCTCATCCAGTTTGACGCCTTCTAAGTAGATGCGCTTGCCGTCGGCGCTGTAAAACAGCATCCACATCCGTTCTCGGTCCGGCATGGCGAATTGGCCGCGCGTGCCGCCGTCCAGTAACACAAACGCCCGGTGATCGTCCGTCAGCCATGCGGTGGCGCCGTTTGAATTGGGCGCACGCACGACGGTGATGTTGCTTTCGGTCTCCATCAGCGTTCGATGCGTGCCGCGCGCCCCGTCGATCACCACGAGGCGATTCTTGGGCACGTCCGTATCGGAGCCTACAGTAACGAGCGCGTGGGCAAATTCGTTCGAATGCCAACCGAAATTCATGACGGTGATCTTCTCGTCGCGAGTCTGAAATCCGTTCCACCCCCGGCTCGTTTGCGCGTCGTATATGTAGATCGTCGTCTCGACCGGCAAAGGTTTGAGCGTGTTCGGGTTGAAGGTCGTCCATTCTCGTCTTGCAGCCAAATATCGGCCATTGGGCGACCAACAGAACTTGCGCACCACCGGGTTTGCGGCAACTTCGGCGACAAACGGGATGTAGCCGTGCGTGTCGAACAGGACCACGTTCTTGTTCTGTGCGGCCGCCGTGCCAGCGATCATCAACCCTAACGCGAGCGCCCTAGTAATCATCTCCAAACATCCCCCTTGCCTCGTCTCGCGAGATCAATATCTGTCTCGGGCGAGGGCCGTCTAGCGGGCTGACGATGCCGCGCCGCTCCATGATGTCCAACAGACGCGCCGCGCGACCATAGCCGATCTTGAGGCGTCGTTGCAACAGCGATGTCGAAGCCTGCCCTTGCGCCACGACGACTTTGACGGCATCGACGTACATCGCATCCTCCTCTTCCTCGTCAAAGCTTCCGCGCCTGCCGCCGCCCGTCTCCCCCTCGTCTTCTGGGGAGATCAGGTAGCTTGGTTCGCCTTGCGCTTTCCAGAAGTTGACGATCTCGGAAATCTCGCTTTCGGAGACATAGCAGCCTTGGATGCGAGTCGGTTTGGCAGAATCGATAGGCATGAAGAGCATGTCGCCGCGCCCTAACAGTCGTTCGGCGCCGGTTTTGTCCAGAATCGTGCGGCTGTCGATCTGGCTGGAGACCGCAAAGGCGATTCGGCTGCTGATGTTGGCTTTGATCGTGCCCGTGATCACGTCTACGCTCGGCCGTTGGGTGGCGATCACTAGGTGAATGCCCGTCGCCCTTGCCAATTGTGCGACGCGGGTTATGGAATCTTCCACTTCGCCAGCCGCTTGCATCATCAGGTCGGCCAGCTCGTCAACGACGACCACCACGTAGGGTAGTCGCTCGTGCGGCTGGACTTTCTCGTTGTATCCGATGATGTTGCGAACGGACGAGGTCGCGAACAGTTCGTATCGCCGGTCCATCTCGCGCAGCACTGCTCGAAAGGCGCCCGACGCATGAGCGACATTCTTGACGACCGGGCACATCAGGTGGGGGATGCCGGCAAAGAGCGAGAGCTCTACGCGCTTGGGATCGATCAAAACAAGGCGAACCTGGTCGGGCGTCGAACGGAAAAGCAGGCACGAGATGAGGCTGAGCAGGCACATGCTCTTGCCGGAGTTGGTGCTGCCGCCGATCAGCATGTGGGGCATCTGGGTCAGGTCGGCAAATTTGTTTTGAGCGCCGACGTCTTTGCCCAGCGCGATCATAAGAGGCTTGTCGGGCTTCCAGAACTTCGGGTCGTCCATCACCTCTCGCAAGGTAACGATCTGAGGGTGATCGTTCGGAACCTCGACCCCGATCGCGCTCTTGCCGGGTATTGGAGCCTCGACGCGCACCGCGATTGCAGCTAGAGCCATGGCCAGGTTGTCGGCCAAGTTGACGACCTTGCTGACTTTAATGCCCGGATCGAGTTGGATTTCGTATCGAGTAACGGTCGGACCGTGGGCGATCTCGACCACGTTGCTTCCAATGCCGAACTCTTCTAAGGTGCGTTCGAGCACTTCGATCTTCTGTTTAAGCTCCGGCTGCGAGCGCTTGGGCTGCGGCTGGGCAGGTTGCAAAAGGGTGATAGGCGGCAGCTGATATTCGCCAACCGGCCTCGGGGCGTCTAATTTGGCGACTCGCTTGAGCTTGGGCGATGGCTCGATCTGCTTGGTTTCAGGTTCCGGCTCTAACTCGAGCTTTTCGCGAACCGGTCGCTCGCGAACAGGCTTTCGCAGCGCCACGACCGCCTTCTCGCTCACGTTGGTAGCGGCGCCGGTTACTACTTTAGCCCCGGTGGAGGCGCGGTCCCATCCGCTGCTCAATCCTCGCCAGATGGATTGAGCAATCGTGGCGATCGGCGCGCTGGCGATCATCATCACGGCCAAGATAGCCATGATGGCCAGTACAAAGGGGCGTGCGGCGCCAAATCCGACATGAAGTAGAAAGCCAGAGACCGAGCCGACGTAACCGCCTTGCGCCTTTAGGAACTCAGCGTCATACCAATTGCCCGAGGCAGGCGGGTTGGCCAGCGCGGCCAGCACAGTAACGAACAAGAGCGCAGACCCAATCAACACTTCGGGCGCAGAGCGCCGCTCTTTGCCCGCATAGATAGCGACGGCGGCCACCCAGAACATCAATGGGAAGATAAAAGCGCCCATCCCAAAAGTGAGCGTTAGTCCGCTGCGCAACGCTCGACCGATCTCGCCGCTGTCGGGCAAGATCAAGCAGACGAGGGCTAACGCGCCGGCGGCTGCAAGGCCGAACGCCGCTCGGTCGTAAAAACGAGCGTCCCTCTCCTTGGGCGGCTCCGGACGTCGGCGAGCGGTTCGCCTCGAATTGCTGGTGCGGCGCGATGCCATGCCGCCTATTGTAGCCGTTTTAGGTAGACAATTGCAACCCATAAGGGGGCGGGGCGGATGTGGTACTATTGACCCTGCCGGAACCCATTCTTACCCTTTAAGGAAACCCTGGATGCTGAAGACCCTGCTGAAGAAAGTATTTGACGATAAAGAGAAAGAACTCCGCATATTTCGCGAGATAGTTAGACAGATTAACGACTTAGAGGACTCGGTCAAGAGCCTCAGCGAGGATCAGCTGAAGGAAGCGACCGATCGCCTGAAATCCGAGGTTGCTGACGGCAAAACCCTCGATCAGGTTATGCCGGAGGCATTCGCCCTCGTGCGCGAAGCCGGTCGCCGATACCTGAAAATGCGCCACTTTGACGTTCAGTTGATGGGCGGCATGGCGCTGCACCAAGGCCGGATTGCCGAAATGCGAACGGGAGAAGGCAAGACGCTTGTCGCAACCCTGCCGCTCTACCTAAACGCGCTGGAGGGCAAGGGAGCGCATCTCGTAACCGTCAACGACTACCTTGCTCGGCGCGACGCCGTGTGGATGGGGCCGCTGTTTGCAAAGCTGGGCCTCAGCGTTGGAGTCATTCAGGGCCAAAGCGTCGATTCTGACGAGTTAGGCGGATCCTACGTACTGGAGTTAGGCTACGAGCATCCCGACCCGCGCTATGCTCATCTGCGGCCCTGTTCTCGAAAGGAAGCCTATGCCTGCGACATCACCTATGGTACGAACCACGAATTTGCGTTCGACTACCTGCGCGACAACATGAGCATGGCGCTCGACCAGATGGTCCAGCGCGATCCCTTCTATGCCATCGTGGACGAGGTGGACAGCATTCTAATCGACGAGGCGCGAACGCCGCATATCATATCGGGCGCTGTACAAGAGGATGTGAGCGTTTACTATCGCGTCAACGATGTGGTGAAGCGGCTTCAGGAAGGCACGGATTACACGCTCGAGGAAAAGCACCGATCCGCCTTGCCGACCGAAAAGGGCATGGACAAGCTGGAGCAGATGCTGGGCATCACCAGCCTTGCGCACGATCCCGACATGATGCACTACGTGTCAGCCGGTCTTAAAGCGCACGCGCTCTACAAGAAGGACGTGCATTATGTCGTCAAAGACGGCGAGATCGTGATCGTGGACGAGTTTACGGGCCGCATGATGTTCGGGCGTCGATTTGGCGACGGTCTGCATCAAGCGATCGAGGCGAAGGAAGGCGTGCGGATCAAGCAGGAAAGCCAGACCATCGCCGTCGTAACTTTCCAGAACTACTTCCGAATGTATCCCAAACTGGCGGGAATGACCGGCACGGCCAAGACGGAAGAGGAAGAGTTCCGACGGATCTACGGTTTGGACGTATTTGAGATTCCGACCAACCGCCCAATGATTCGAACCGACCATCCCGATGTCGTGTTTAGGACGCTGGACATGAAGTTTCGCGGCATTGCGATGGAGATCTTGCGCTTATACGGTCGGCAGCAACCGGTGCTGGTCGGCACGCGATCGATCGAGATGTCCGAGGTGGTTTCGCAGCGTCTGACGTATGATCGATTGCAACTGGTCGCGCTGATCGAGCACATTCGCCACGCAACCAAAGAAAGCGGCAAGGCCGACAAGAAGCGGCAGGAAGAAATCCGGCAGATGCTCAATCAGCCATTCAACAAGCTGACCATGCGGGATCTGGCGCCAGTGGCGAGGGAGTTAGAGATCGACCCCGCTCCCAACGCTACAAGCCGGGTGGATTGGCTGCTGAAGAAGTTTGAGTTGGGCGAAGAGTGCCGGGAGCGATTGCAAGAAGCGCTGGAGCACGGCGTGCCGCACAGCGTCTTGAACGCCAAATTTCACGAAAAGGAAGCCATCATCATCGCCAGCGCAGGTCGAAAGGGCGCGGTAACAATTGCGACCAACATGGCCGGTCGCGGCGTCGATATTTTGTTGGGCGGTCGGGTGCAGGCTGCCGGGGCGAACGAGCAAAACGGCGAGGAAGAGATCGAGTTTCGACGCGGCGGCAAAATGCGCGCGCTGCCGCCGTTGCCGCTCTCCGATCAAGAGCGATCCGAGGCCGCCGAAGAAGTGCGAAAGCTAGGCGGGTTGATGATCTTGGGCACGGAGCGGCACGAGAGCCGGCGCATCGACAACCAGTTGCGGGGTCGCGCAGGGCGTCAAGGCGATCCGGGCGAGTCGAGGTTCTTCTTGTCGCTAGAGGACGAGTTCATTCGGCTCTTTGGCGACAAGGTTTCGGGAAATCCGCTCTTGCGCGCCTGGCCCGAAGAGGAGCCATTGGCCGCCAAGATCCTAAGCAAGGCGGTTGAAGGCGCTCAAAAGCGCGTCGAACTTCACAACTTTGCAATTCGTAAACACGTCCTGCAATACGACGACGTGCTGAACAATCAGAGGCAGGTCGTCTACCGCCAGCGCAGGCGCATTTTGGAAGGGCACGATCTGCGCGATACCATCGTGCAATACTTGGACGAAGTGTTGGAAGAGCGAGTAGACGAGTATCTGCCGCCCGGCGTACCGCCCACCGAGTGGGATTTGGACGGGCTTTGGAACTCGCTGAAAATGGTGTTCCCCATTGACGAGTTTGGGACCCTAGACGAAATTCGCAATCCTCGCAGAGAACTGGTCCTGGACCAGATTCGGGAATGGTCGGAAAAGGCCTATCAGGCGAAGGAAGAGGAGTTCGGCATCGACGACATGCGCGAGGTCGAGCGGCACTACATGCTCCGACTGATCGATCAAAAATGGATCGAACATCTGGCCTCGATGGAGTTCCTGCGCGAGGGCATCGGGCTGCGAGGCTATGGGCAGGTAGACCCGTTGGTGGCTTACAAGCGCGAGTCGGCGCAAGTGTTCAGCGATACCTTGCAAAGCATCCGAGACGAAATCGTGTTCATCATGTTCCGCATTCAACGTCGCGAGCCGCCCAAACCGCGCATCATCCGCATCGACGGGCCAGAAAACAATCCGGCCTCGCGCGGGCAGGGAGCGGGAATGATGAAGCGTCTGCCAGAGGGAGAAGGGCAAGAGGCTGTGGCCGTGGCCGCGTCGAATAAACCCGGGCGGAACGACCCGTGCCCTTGCGGCAGCGGCAAAAAGTACAAAAAGTGCTGCTATCCCAAGTATGGATAACCCGACGCCGCAAATTGAAGGTCAGAAAGCGCCGGAGAAGAAAAAACGCTCTGTCGTTCCAATTCTGGCCGGTTCCGGCGCTTTCCTTGCCTTAGCGCTCTTTGGGACGGGGTTCTACCTTGGGCAGAGCGGTCAGGCTAAGCGCACAGACGATGTCAAACAACAACTGAGCATCGCAAGACAAGCGCACCAAGTGGCCGGGACAGAGGTCAAGCAACTATTAGCAGTGAACGACCTGCTGAGAGCAAGGGGCTTGACTTACCGCGCATCGCTTGAGTTGGATAGGCGGAACTTCGGATTGGCCAACGACTATCTGCGGCGTGCGGCGCAGGCCGCAGATAGAGCGGATGCAGACGCCGCAAGGGCCGATCGAGCCAAACTTTCGGAAGCCAAAGAGAAGTTGGCCAAGACTTCCGTCGAGCCTTCTGCGGATTTAGAGACCCAGCGAAAAGCCGTGATCGACATCGCGATTCTCTTGGACGAGATTCTCGACGAGCGGTAGACACGAGAACCTTCCTCGCACGCGGACAGTCTAAGGGATCAAGGCGGGATCCTTCGTGAGTCTTCGCCTGCATCTTCACAAGGAGGTTTCACACGCATCAGCGAAGTTGGAAGTTGCTTCATGCCCTCCTGTCGCGCGCGGGGTGGGGGTAGAACCCTGTCGTTGCTCGCGCTTTCTCTGTTAGTCTCAGTCGTATTTTCCCAGGGTCCGAATTGTGATTTTTGCACCGGCCATTCTGGAACAGCGGGTCATTTTGGCGATTCAAGACGACTCGATTGGTCTGCGACAGTCGATGGACCGGGCGGCAAGGGGCTTGTTTTCACCAAGGTCCTGATCT
>JABWCR010000019.1 GCA_013359125.1 Armatimonadota bacterium
TCCGTCTCAATGGCGAACATCGGTCTATCTCGGGCGATTGTGCCCCTCCCCTGTATCCCCTCCCCAAACTCTGGCGAGTTTAGGGAGGGGAGCGAAAGGAATCGGACCGGACGGGCCAGGCGGAAGCCTGGCGTTCCAATGTGTCGCCGAACGGGAAAACCCTGGTTTGTAGCACAATTTTAGACACGAATCAGACCATAATCTTGCGATGGGGGGACTTCTGCTCACGGTTCTGTTGCTGGCGTTTTTGCCGGGTTGCCGGTCGCAAAGATCGGTGGACGACGTGCTGGCGAAGTACGGCGCCAAGTCCGACGCCAAGTTCAAGCCGTTAACGGGACTAGAAAACTACCCGCCGGAGCGACTCACGCTCATTGCGATGAAGGATGAGCGCAAGTTGGAAGTCTGGATGGAAACGCCTAAAGGCCCGAAGTTCTTGACCGAGTACCCGATTACGGCGGCTAGCGGCGGCCCCGGCCCCAAGCGTAAGGAAGGCGACAAGCAAGTGCCGGAGGGTCTTTACCGCCTGACCGACTTGAACCCCAACAGCCGATACCACCTGTCCGTTCGGATCGATTATCCCAACAGGGACGACATTGCGCGATCCACAATCCCCGTCAGCGAAATGGGCGGCGACATCTTCTTGCACGGTCGGGCGGTTTCGATCGGATGCATCGCCATTGGCGATTCCGCGATCGAAGAACTTTTCTGCCTCATAGCCCGGGCAAAGCAGCGCGAGATATGGATCGCTCCCTACGACTTTAGAAAGAAGCAGCCGCCAGCAAACGACGAACTTTATCAGCGACTGGCCAAGCGCATGACGGACTATCGCCGCTAATTCAGCCGAACCCAAGCCGCTGTGCTGGGCACGAACGAGCCGTCCGCCGCACGAACGATCAAATACATCATATACCACCCCGGCGGGGCGATATGGGGCGAATAGGGAGTGCGAATCACGACCTGATCGCCTTGACGGCTGAAGCCGCACCGCACCAAACGTTGACCAAACTCGCTAGAGTGCGAGCCGCCAGAAACCGACATGAGCGCGACCGAGACCAACTCGCCCAACTTTTCTGGCACGCGGATTTGGGCGATGATCTTTTTGTCGTAACCGACGCCGTCAAACTCCGCAGCGCCTTTCCAGGTAGGACGGTCTTCATCGGATCGGGGCGATCCGTCCGATTTGAACAAGTAGGGCGGGCTATAGATGGTCGGGTATTGGTTGACGACATAGGCCGGCCCGCCGATGGGCCCGGGCATGTGGCCGCCGCCCGTCCAGACGCGCCCATCGGGCAACAGAACGGCGCTTGAGTGCACGAATCGGGCGCCGTCGGGGATTCCGTGTCCCTCTTCGCCGGACAGATCGTTATCAACGCTCGGCATTGGAGCGAGCGCGCGCCATTGGCCGGTCCGCCAATCGCCGTTGGCATCGGGAGACAGCAAATAGGCATCGAGCGAGAGATCGCTTGCCTGCCAGTTGGGGATGCAGTCTCGGCGATCGAAGTCCTTCTTCACTCCGCCCAAGACCATTATCTGACCCGTGGGCAGAATAACGCTCATCAGCCCCTTGCGCCCAGGAGAGAGGGGCGGAGCGTTGTGCCATGTTGGCACGCCGGTCGATAAATCGTGGATCGTGGCAAACTTGACGCCTTGGTAGGGATCGCAACCGTTCGCGCCGCCGATTTGGATCACCCTGGACAGGACTTGGTCGGCGGGCGTTTGAGGGTTCAGGGCACCAGGTTCCATGCGCGGCAGCAGCACGGCATTGCCGAACAACCGCGCGATTTGGAAGGAGGGGTCGGGCAGGTTGGCATGCCGCTGCCAGCCCAGCTCGGGCCGGTCGGGATCAAGCAGGTAAACCGGAAAGTGCGGCCCGCCATAGGCGACCCGGCTCTGGATTTGACCGTTCTGGATGTATGAGACCACGTTCACCCTTGGATAAGCCGAGCCCAGATGCTGGCGCTGGTCCAAAAAGTGGTAGCGGGTCGGGTTGTTCGCATCGCACGGCAGCACGTTCAGCGGAAAAACCTGGAGCGAGTTGGTAGCCGGATCGAAGATCTCGTAGGTACGGGTGAACGGGTTGGGATCGGTGTCGCAGGTGAGGGGGCTGTAGTTGTCGTGCGTGCCGCCCACTATCAGCGCCTTGCCGTTCGGAAGCATCAAGGCTCCGGCGTATCGGCGCTGTTCGGCCATTTCGAACGGTCCCATTCGGCCTCTATCGGGAGCGACGTTCCATTCGGCAACATTCCACGTTTGCGCCCCTTTCAGGCCGTCTCGTCCGCCGCTGGGCGCCCTAAACGCGCCGCCGGGAAAGAGAAGGCGACCATCGGGCAGAGCGATTTGGGACGATCCATAGATATTGGAATTGAAGAGACGATCTTCGATCGGCGCGCCCGGATCGGGATCGGGAATGTAGCCCCAGAAGCCGTATGATCGGCGGCCGGTATGGAACGTCGGATGCCACAGAAGGTAGCTTCCGTAATTGAGGCTGTTGGAATCCCAGCCGTAGCCCCAGCACATGAGGACGCCGCGAGGTTGACGTTCGCCCGGCTGTACGTCCCATTCAAATGGGAGAAGCACGGCGTTGATGCCGTAGTAGCCTTTGATGTCGTGTCCGCCCGGATTGTAGAGGCTGCGTTCGTCCGGCTCTGGCCAGCTGTAAGGCGGTTGGCCGATTGCGAAGGCGCGCCAGCGCACGGGGCGAGCGCCTTCCAGGCCAGCGTAAAGGAAGTCCCAGCGGCCCAGTTGGGCTTCGTTTTGTGCCAGGGCGCAAGAGGCCGCCAATCCAAGCAGAAGAAAGGTCAGACGCTTCATGGTTGTATCAACAGGGAGTCTACCGGGTTTCGGTTCCATGCGGATTCAGGCGCTTTTACTAGGCGCCCTTGCGAGCAATTTGGATTATAATTACCGCACCAAACAAGGGCGTCTTGTCGGGTAAGAAATCCGCATCCCTTGATCCATTTTGGAACTGATAAGGAGGGCATGACACCATGCTTAAGACCCGTTTCATGCATTATCTTGCCGCTGGCGCAGCCGTGCTGGTCGTTACTGGCGCAAACGCTCAGACGTTTGTCGAGAGCGAGCCGAACGACTCTAAGGCGGCAGCCAACAATGTTCTAATGGGCACGGGCAACTTCACGGCCATTCAAGGCAACAGCACATCCAGTACCGGCGCGGGGCTGGACTATTTCCGCGTTCAGACGACCGGCGATGCGTTGGGGATCTATCGGCACCGATTGGTACTGACGACGCAGGGAACTGCGGGCCACACGGCCACCATTCGGGGGCTTAGCCAGACGGGCGCTGCCTTTGGCCCGTGGGACGGCTCGACCGTCGGCACGCCTACAGCGACGGAAGTTGCCGCACAGACTGGCTCAACGGCCACTACCCCGCCTCGCTTTGTGCAGTGGTATGGTTTTGGCAAGCGCGAGCAGATCGACTATCGCGTAACCGGCACGAGCTCGACCAGCGCGGACTACATCGCTTCGTACGAGCGAATGACGATCACGCCGCGCGACATTGGCGACTACGAGATGGGAACCATCACGATCAATTTCGTGGGGCAGACCACGCTGGATACCGACATTTGGGTTTATGATGCCAACTTAAATCCTATTCGCGGATATGGCAGCGACGACGAGAGCATCCATAACGGCGGCGCGGGCACGACGCTCCAGTCGAGACTGCGGCGCGACTATGGCCTTGGCCGATATTACATCGCCGTTGGCCGGTTTAACCTGGCGTTGGATCAGGGCAGCCCATGCGACGACGACTTCCGCACTGGAAGCATGCTCGAATACCCGAACGCGGTACTGAGTTCTTCATCTGCGACTACGACAACTCTTGCGAGCTTCCAGATGATCGATGCGAACGGCACGACCGACATCGTTGGCGACGCTTTCGGCCCGTACGACGTCAACTGGTATTGCTTCGACGTGGTTCCGGAGCCGACCAGCATGGTTGCACTGGGCGCAGGCCTGCTGGCCTTGGCCGCTCGACGACGACGCAAGTAGTTCCTCATCTGTCTCCTTAGCAAAGAGAGCGCGGGCTAACGTCCGCGCTCTCTTGCTATCGCGTGGCGCAGACCTTTGACGCTTACTTGGGCTGTCTCGACGCCTAGTTTGACCATTGCGCGTTCGAGAAACAAGGCGCCGCCGAGGATGGCCCGTACTCGTCCCGGGTCTAAACCGGGAAGGGAAAGGCGCTGATCTGCGGTCATGGACGCAAGAGTCGTTAGGGCTTCGGAGACTTCTTCGAGCGTGATCGACGCGCCGTGGATGCGTTCTATATCGAACGCCCCGAGCCTGATCGCCATGAGCGTTGTGGCAGTGCCACCGATTAGAACTAATCGAGTTACAGGCTGAAACTGAGCGAGTGGCTCGAGCCTGCTATCTATCTCGACGCAGGCTTGGAGCAGTTCTGAAGGGGCTGGGGGGTCGCTCGTCAGATGCCTCTCGGTAACGCTGGATGCGCCGATAGGAAGGCTGATTCTGCGCTCCTGGTCGGCGAGTTCCAAACTCCGCCCGCCCAAGTCGAGAACCGTTGCCCCCGGGCCAAAAGCCGCGTCATCGACGACCGAGGCATAGCTGAGGCCCGCCTCCTCTTCTGCCGATAGGACGCGGAGCTTAATGCCGCGTTTTGCGAACTCGGCGAGCAATTGATCGCTGTTTGTGGCTTCTCTTAAAGCGGCCGTTCCGACGGCCAGAATTTTGGCGCCAGTTGTCAAGGGAAGAAACTCGTCCACGGCGTTCATACACCGCTGGATGGCTTCGGCGGTCAATTTGCCTGCAAAATCGAGTCCCTCTCCAAGCCGAGTGATCCGTACTTCGTCGTGAAGGTCGTTTTGGCCGTCCGTAACCAGCAAGATGAGCGAGTTTGAGCCAACGTCGAAGACCGCGACCATGGCCAAGCATACCTGCGCTGTGCCACAATGGGGTCATGGTTGCCATAATGCCCGATGCCCTGTGGCTGGAAGATTTTATCGACCGCGCGCTGGCGGAAGATATTGGCTTTGGCGACATCACAACCGCATCCGTCGTGCCTGAGGATGCGGCCATTCGTGCCGAAATCGAGGTTCAGGCCGAGGGCGTCGTGTGCGGACTGGCTGTTGCCGAGAAAATCTTTCATCGGGTTGATTCTCAGCTGAAGGTTCGTTCTTTGGCTTCGGACGGAGATCGGGTATCCGGCGCCGTCATGCGGATAGAAGGCTCGGCCCGTTCGGCGCTGACGGCAGAGAGGACGGCGCTCAATATCTTGCAGAGGTTGTCCGGGATAGCGACGCTAACCTGGCGGTACGTTCAAGCGGTCGCGGGCACAAAGACCGCAATCGCCGACACGCGCAAAACAACGCCCGGCATGCGGGCCTTAGAAAAGTACGCGGTGGCGGTGGGCGGCGGTCGAAACCACCGTTTTGGCCTGTTCGACGCCGTGCTGATCAAGGACAATCATCTTTCCCTTGCTGGATGCAGCCTAACGGAAGCGATTCATCGGGCTCGGCAACGCGCTCCGCACCTGGCCAAGATCGAGGTGGAATGCGCCACTTTGGGACAGGTGGAAGAGGCTGTAGCGGCCAAGGCTGACGCTATCATGCTGGACAACATGAGCCTCGACGAGATGCGGGAAGCGGTGCGAATGGCGCCGGGCGTCCTTTTAGAAGCGTCGGGCGGCATTACTCTTGAGACCGTGCGTTCGATTGCAGAAACGGGCGTAGACTTAATCTCTGTCGGAGCCTTGACCCACTCGGCGCCCATTTTGCCCATGCACATGGAGGTCGTTCCATAGTCCGAGCGGTCGGCTTGGCGGTCTTCGCGCTGGCGCTGGCTGTGCGTCTGGTCGGCATCGATTGGGGCTTGCCGAACAAGGAACGCCACTATCCCTATCATCCGGACGAGTTTCTAAATCTAGCGATTGCCAACTATCAGACCAATCCGTTTGCCGGAGATTTTTCGCCTGGGTTTTACAACTACCCGCCTTTGCCTTTCTATCTCTTCAGCGCGGTCTATCATGGCGCGCAGGCGTATGGGTTTGTGGCGACGCCGAGCCGGGACGCGACGGACGAGGATCGGGCTGAGTTTCATGCCTCGTTGTTGCGAATCGGTCGATGGTTGGTCGCAATGTTTGGGGCTTTGACCTGTTTGCTGACCTTTGCGCTGGGGGCCAGATGGCTGCCGATTTGGGCTGCGGCTATGGGCGCTGCGGCGTTGGCCGTTGCGCCAGGGTTCTTAATGCACAGCCGGTTTCAGACGGTCGATGTCATGTCAGCGTTCTTTGTTGCGGCCTGCTTGTGGCAGACGGCAAAGTTGGCAGAAGACCCTACCGCCGGAAAGAGGTTAGTTTTTGCCGCCCTCTGCGCCGCCGCTGCGGCAGGGTGCAAATACAACTTGGCGGTCGTCTTGATCGCTCCAATCAGCGCCATTTGGCTACAGGGCCAGGCGAAGCCCAGGGTCAAAGCAGTCCGAACGTTGCTATTGGCGCTCTTTTTTACCATTGGATTCCTGGCGCTCTGCCCCGGCGTGTGGCTGGAGTTTGGTCAGTTTTGGAAAGACTTTACTTTTGAACTTCGACATGCGCAAGAGGGCCATGGATTGGTGTTTGTCGATACGGGGCCGGGCTGGCTATACCATCTCGACCCCAACCTGACGGCAGGATTTGGAGGAGCGCTCTTGTTAGCCAGCGCCATCGGATTGGCGGGATTGGCTCGCCAGAAGGAGGCGGTCGGCGCTCTTCTCTTCTTCGCCATCTTCTTTGTGCTATTGGGGTTCGCGCAGATTCGCTTTATGCGGTATTTGTTGCCGCTGTTCCCTATCTTGGCTTTGGGCGTCGGCAATGCGCTGACAGTTGCCACAAGATTGCTGACCGATGGGCGCTCGGGGATGAAGCCGACCGGGCTTGCGCTAGTCGTCGTCGCTTTGGGAGGCATTGCGCATACGGCAGCCATGGGCTATGCGTGGACCCAAGTCATGTTGGATCACGATCCGAGGTATCAGGCAAAAGTCGCATTAGAGGAACACGACAGCGGCTCGATCGCATTTGTCAAGGACCCTTGGTTCTACACGCCGCCTCTGTTCCCGCAATCCGGCGCCCTCACGATGCAGGATCGGCAGGTCGGGTTGGTCGATCGGCCCTATCTGATTGCGATGGCGCCGCCCGAGTGGAACGTTCATGCGCTTCGAGAGAAACGGCCCGAATGGGTCGTTATCAGCGAGTTCGAGTACTTTGACGACGAGCGGCTGCGTCTGCCCGACTGTATCGAGTTTATGAAAGAACTGAAGGCTGCTTATGATCTGGCGTTCGCGTTCGGCAAGAAGGGGGGATTGTTGCCCAAAAACCCGCCGCACGACATGCTCTATGTCTATCCCGAAGTGCGGCTCTACCGGCTCAAGAGGTAGAATCTAAGAAAAAGGGAGGCGTTTGGTATCTCCACAGATAAAGTCGTAAAGGAAATCCTGGTCAACGTCGCGCCCAGAGAGACGCGAATCGCGGTTCTAGAGAACAGCCAGATCATGGAGCTGCGCGTTGAGCGCGGCGAACGAATTGTCGGAAACATTTACAAAGGGTTGGTGCAAAACGTTCTTCCCGGTATGGACGCGGCGTTTGTCGATATCGGGTTAGAGCGCAACGCGTTTCTTTATGTCGCGGACGTATTGACCGAGGGAGAGGAAGGTCCAGATCCGGCGGCGTCGATGCGGCGATCGGAGCTGCGAAAGCGCAAGATCGCCGAACTGTTGAAGGCGGGCCAAGAGGTCATGGTGCAGGTGATCAAGGGGCCTCGCGGCACAAAGGGCGCCCGTGTCTCGACGCGGATTTCGTTGCCGGGCCGTTACTTTGTGCTCATGCCCGACGGCAGCCATGTCGGCATCTCTCGCAAGATTGAGGATCGCGAAGAGCGCGATCGCCTGCGCGACTTGGTTGCCAAGATGAAGGTGGACAACTTCGGCGTGATCGTGCGCACCGAAGCCGAGGGCAAGAGCGACGCCGAGATCACGCAGGACATCCAGTATCTGGCGGACATCTGGACCGAGGTTAAGAAGAAGAGCGAAAAGGTTCGGGCGCCTGCCCTGGTGCACGAGGACGCTTCTCTGCTCTATCGAGCGCTGCGGGACATGTTCTCATCGGACGTTAGTCGCCTGATCATCGACGATCCGGACGAGTACGAAAAAGTACATGAGGTGCTGAAGCACATCTCGCCGAAGCTTCTATCGCGGGTATCCCTGTTCGACGGCGAGGAGTCGATTTTCGAGCATTACAACGTCGAGAAGGAGATGGAACGGCTGTTGCGCCGCAAGGTCTGGCTGAAGTCGGGCGGCTTCTTGGTCATCGACGAAATGGAGGCGATCACTGCCATCGATGTGAACACGGGCAAATATACGGGCAAAACCTCGCTGGCCGAAACGATCCTAAAGACCAATTTGGAAGCGGTGGACGAGGCGTGCCGGCAACTTCGGTTGCGCGACATGGGCGGCATCATCGTGCTGGACTTTATCGATATGAATCGCCACGCCGACCGCCGTCAAGTGATGGCGGCGCTTCAGAAGGCCCTGAAGAACGACCGCGCCAAGTATCGAATCGGCAAGATCAGTTCGCTTGGCCTGGTGGAAATGACGCGCAAGCGCACATCTGAGTCGGTCTCGCAGAGCCTGACCATTACCTGTCCTAACTGCTTCGGTCGAGGGCGACTGCCATCGCCCGAGACGATCAGCCTATGGGTAGAGCAGGAACTGGCCACCAAGGCTCGCAAGGAGGACCATGACGCTTTCCTGATAGAGGCGCACCCTCAGGTGGCCGAACACATCATCGGCGACGAGGGCGAAAACGTGGAGATGCTCGAACATGCGATGCGCCGAGCGATCTTCGTTCGGGCAAAGCACGATTGGCCTCTGGAGGAGTTTAAGGTGCACGGCGGCAGTCTGGCCGAGATGAAGAAGAGTTTGATGCCTTATCGGCGCGCGCAAGTCTTAGAGTGCAAGGTGGTTCCGTCCGCGTTGGACGAAGAGGATCGGGTGGGCTGGGCAAATGGCTACCTGATCCAATGGGAGGAAGACTCGCCGCGCGAGAATCAGACCAAGATTGCGCTGGGGGACGTTCATCGATCGTTCGCGTTCGCGGCGCCCGTAAAGGCAAAGACCGGCGCGACGGAGGTTCCATAGTGTCGGAGGTGCAGGCGCGACAGCTTCAGTTGATCTTGCAGGCGTCGATCGGCCAGATGAACGATTTGCGGCGACAGCGGATCTTGGAGGCTCTAGGCGCCGGATGGGCCGCTCAGCCCATCCCCAATCAGCCGGCAGTGGCGTTCATCAATCCGACAACGCGCTCATCGCTTGTGTTCGCCGAGCAGCAAATGAATTATGCGCAAGAGAGCCAAAACCTGCAACTGGGATCGTCCGAGATAGCGGATCTGCTGTCGCCCGTTCGAGAAGCGCTGCTCTTAGAGGATCGGTTTCCGATGGCGCTTCAGTTGGTGGGGTACATGGACGCGAATGGCGCGGCTACCGAGCGATCGGTGGAATATTTCAGCCCTTACCAGCCGGAGCGACTGCGAGAGACTTTTCCGGGCTTGCGCGGCATCGGCCTGAGAATCAACTACGACGACGGGCCGTTCTCGTGCGATCTGCGCTTCGAACCGTTCTTCGCCGAGCCGAGCCACTACTTCATTCAGTTGAACGTTTCGACTCCGACCGCGCTTTCGTTGAATCAACTAAGCGAGGACGCTGCTCGATTTGTGGATCGATTTCGAACCGATTCAGAGCGCTTCTTAGAGGACGTTGCGGGCGAATCTTAGGCGTAAGGCTCTAACGCAACGAGCAGGGCCGAAGGCACGGGCGTCGCTTCCATCTGGCCGTTCTCGCGCTTAAAACAGGCAATCTCTTGCTCTCCAAAAGCAACGCGCTCCTCCGAGCCGTTCTTGAGGCGAACGTATTCGAACTTCATGGCGACTCGGTTCTGTTTAACCGAGCTGAGCGACATGCGCACAGCGACCTCGTCAAAAGCGTTCAGTTCGGCAAAGTAGTCGCATGAGCAGTGCAACGTGGCCAAGTAGAGACCATCGGCGATCTCGGTCAGAAGCTCGGGGCACTTTTCCTTGATGAAGAGTTCGCGGCAACGGCCTTGCCATCGAAGATGATTGACGAAGTAGACGTTGCCGACGACGTTGGTCTCTTCAAAACCCACCACGAGGCGCATTTCGTAGTAGTTAGGCATTTGTCGTAAGAACGCTTACCACCAACCGGCCCTCTCGCGAGTCGAGGGCGAGGCTGTAAATGGTCGCGTCTCCGCTCATCAGTTTGCCGCTATCCGCCACCGTTAGCGGCGCGTTAAAGGGCTTGCCCGCTTTCTTAAGGCATTCCAAGGCAGTCCATACCCTGGTTTGCGAGGTTTCGAGCGGCTCGTTCCATTGTCGGGCTATCTGTTTCGCCAGTTCGTATCGCTCGCCCAAGAGGTTTGGCCAGTCGATGTCGCTTTGATCGATGCGTTCGGCGTCGACCGCTACAAGGTTTTTTGACGCAACGGCTAGATGGAGGTCTCCACAATGGGTAACAGAGACGCGCCAGCCTTTGGCTTCGGGCTTGCCGTCCGGGCGATGAGTTATCGGCGCTCCAATGGTCTGTGCCAGACGTTCGGCCGGGTCTTCTTGGCTGCCGACAATTATCAAATCTCCGCCGATCGCGCGCTGAACGATGGGCGCGACGAGCTCGGCCGGCCATCCATCGTCCATCTGGGCCGGCGCAACCTCTCGCAATCGCAATCCTTGCCAACGCTCCTTGCCCGCCCAGAGCTCGTAGGTGTGATCGGGCGGCTGGCGTTCGAGTTCGGTCGCAGTGGCCGTTGCGTCGCGCTCGTGCTTGGCGAGAACGATCTTCTCTACCGAGAGGGGGATCAAAGTCGAGTGGGGAATACAGGCTTGGATCGCGTGAAGCGAGGCGTCTCGCAAGCCTGGGTCGCCGAGCAGGAGCTGCGCGGGCAGATAGTCGCCGAACCATTTTCCGGCATCGTGCTTGAGATCGGCGGTCATGGTTTGGGCCTGGATGTCTCGGTAAAGCGCAACTCGCTTGAAGCGCCCTCTCTGGAACAGGAGTTTCTCGTACATCTCCTCCGATGGGTCAAAGTCGATCGGCGCGAGGCTGGACTGATTCTCGGTCGATTCTTGAGGCTCGAACTCGGCCGTTGCGCTCATATGGTTGGTTTGGAATTGAGTCTCCGATGAGCGAACGGCGAGCAGCGCTTTGTCGCCGTCCAGAAGCGAGGCGATTCGGATTGTGCAGCCCTCGTCTGGAACCGTTATCGCACGGTCGAACCGTACATCGGCAAAAGCGGTCGGGATTTTGCCCGTTAAGCCCAAAGCGGTCTGCGCCATGGCTTCGAGCGCCATCACGGCGGGGAAAATTCGTTGGCCCTGCAGGGCGTGGTCGTCGAGGTAAAAGTCTGTCGCGGGAGAAAGGCGAGCCTCGACAATCAGTTCGACGCCCGGCGCCTGGACGAGCGTCGTTTCGAGGAAGCGAAGAAGCGGCAGGTCTGATTGCTCTGTCTTTAAGGTCGGCAAGCCGCTAAATCGGCCCGAAACGACCATGCGATTCGGGGCGCTGGGGTCTTGCACGGCATTGAGAAGGATCTCGATGCCCTGATCGATGGGGATCGGCTGCACGCCCTGGGCAGAAAGGATTTCGAGCACGCCAAGGCGCTCGCCCATGCCAATGCCGCCCCAAACGGACCATTCTAAGCAAATCGCACGCTTCGCTTTGTCGGTCGAAATAGTCTCTTCGGACATCCATTCGTTAGCAAAGGCGTAGTCGGCATTGCCGGGCATTCCGGCGCGACCGATAATGCTGCCAAAAGTAATCAGCAAGTCGAGGGGTTTGGAGAGCGCGTTTAAGATCGACGAAAGCGCGGCTTTGGGCGCGAGGGTCGATCGCATGTCGGTAATCGAAAGGTCTTCGATCTTCTTTGGCCGGTTGACGCCTGCGCCGTGCAAGAGAACAGAGACGGCCCCCATCTCCTTTTCGATCTGTCGGATCGTGCCGCCAACGTCGCCCGTAACATCGGCGGCGTAGTATCGGGCTTCGACGCCTTTAGCGGCCATGCGCTCAAGGTTTGCCTTCAGTTCCGGATCGTCGTTTGGATCGGAACGGCCGATGACAGCCAGGCGCGCGCCAAATCGTTCGGCCAAGGCCAGGGCGCACTCCGCTGTGATGCCTTTTCCGCCGCCAGTAGCCAGAATAAGATCGCCGATAACAGTCTGGCTCGATTTTGAAAATCGGACAGGCTTAAGAATCGGCGTCAGCCGACGGCCATCATGCACGATTTCTTGGAATCCGTCTATTGCAAGGATCTCCTTTGCAACGGCGCTCCAATCGGGTTTCGACGGCAGTGTAACGATGCCAACGCTCACCTCGGGCCGTTCAAGCTTCAGGCTCTTTGCAAAGCCTCCGCCAAAGGCGCCGGTTTGAATCACGACGAATCGTGCAAAGTTCTCGTTGATGGCCTTGTGGGCGGCTGTTAACAAGAGTTCCGCTGCTTTTTCCCGACTATCCAACGCAACGATGAGGGTGTCGCGGTCGGGATGAAGGGGCTTTAGGTTCTTAAGCAGCGCTTCGGAGCCGAGTTGTTCGACCTTTGCTTGGCCTTCCTTTGGACTCGACTCTGGCACTGGCGCGAACTCTATGGCAAAGGCTCGCGTCCAAGCTTCGACGCCGTCGATAGCGGTTGGTCTTGCAGGCGCGCCCTTCATCTCCGAGAGCGCTTGGGCCAGTTCGGCCACGGTTGCGTTGGAGTATTCGGTCGGCGCGGCGGGCGGCGGCAATCCGAGCGTTTTGGCGGCTTCGGTTACAATCTGGCTGACCGTGATGGAGTTCAGGTGCAGGTCTCGCAGCAAGCGGCTCTCTTCCTTGACCATCTCGATCGGCAGTTCGGCTTTTTTAGCGATGATCGCACGAACGCATTCTAGCGGGCTGTCCGCCTGAGTTGACGTTGGATCTTCCAGGGCTTCTTTGCGCTGCATCTTGGGCGTATCGAAGTCGGGGGCCAGTTCGCAAGGGTTGACAAAGAACTTCGGCTGGCGATCAAGATCGAACGGCCTTGAGAATCGGTCGGCGAGCGCTGTTCTTGGGTCGCCCGCGCCCAATACAAAGCAGGCGCCCCAGGCTTCCAAGAGCCCCGCAAAGGAGGACCCGCAGGCGTCGATCGAGATGCAGGGCGTCGAGCGTTGTTGAGAGACCAATCCAGAAAGGATCCGACCGGGGCCGACTTCGATCCAGAGGTCGATTCTCTGAGCAGAGGCTTCTCGAACGGCATCGCTAAAGCGCACTGGGCGGGTCAGTTGATCCTCTAACAGACTGCTTAGATCCGCATCGGCGTCCAGCCGGGCGCCGGTAATGGTCGAATAGACCGGCATGGCGACAGGATTGAGCGCCAGTCGATCGAGCGCCGCTTTTAGCCTGTCTGCGGCAGAGCGCATTTGGGGCGAATGGAAGGCGTGCGAGACAGACAGCCGGACGGCCTGCAGCCCCTTAGATTTAGCCTGTTCGACCAGTCGATCGACGGCGCTCGATTCGCCAGAAACGACGGTCTGGACGACTCCGTTCAGGCCGGAAATGCAGAGAGCGTCGCCAAAGGGCTTGATCAGTTCTTCGACCTCCAGCGGGCCGGCGGCGATGCTGGCCATACCGCCCAAGCCGGGCGCCGCGCTCATGGCGGCTCCTCGCTCCAGCGCGAGATCGGCGGCGTCAGAAGCGGTCATAGCGCCTGCCCAATGAAACGCGACTATCTCGCCAAGGCTGTGGCCGATGGCGAACGAAGCGCTCACCTGAGCGACCTGCAACGCGCATAAGCCGGCCAAAGTCGATGCAACGATGGAAGGCTGGGCGACGGCTGTGTCTTTCGCGTCAATCCCCGCCGGGATGCGCGCGCTTGCGAACAGATTTTCGATCGGCTCGAAACGCTGGCCCCAGACGCCCGGTTCGAGCCGTACCGGCGCGGCCTGGCCCGGGAACAGAAATCCGACCGTGCCGCCCTGGCCATTGCCCGCCCAAGCGCCCGCATAAGAAGCAAAGCCTTGGCCGTCCCACTGCAAGAGGGGTTGGATTCGTTCGGCCAGTTCGTTCGGCGACGAGGCGACAGCTGCCACTCTGAAGGGTTCGTCCTGCGCTTGGCTCGCCAGCGCGACCGAAAGGTCGGTGAGTTCGCTAAGGCTGAGAGTCGGCGCGATGTCGGCGATCTTCTTGGCTTTGTCTTTCAGATCGTCCAAACTGGGCGCCGAGAGGATGAAGAGTTCGGCGTCTTGCCAACTGCCGGTCAGCTTGCGTTCTGCCGCGGTCAGCTTCTCCCTGCGCTCGGCGACAATGCCCTCCATGGTTACGTGGCAGTTGATGCCGCCGAAGCCCATCGCGCTCACGCTGGCGCGCAAAGGTTGATCGATCGGCCAAGGTTCGGCCTGGGTTAGGGGCTTCAGTTTGGATTCGGGCTTCAAGAACTCTGCATGAGGCGATTCCATGCCGCTGTTGGGCGGCAAGAGCTGTTTGCTGAGGGCGAGGGTGGCTTTGATGAAACCCGCT
This sequence comes from Armatimonadota bacterium, assembly GCA_013359125.1. Classification (NCBI taxonomy): domain Bacteria; kingdom Bacillati; phylum Armatimonadota; species Armatimonadota bacterium. The sequence continues at coordinate 14,541 of JABWCR010000019.1, forward strand.
GCGCCGGCCGCTGCTTTCGTGTGTCCGATGTTGGCTTTGATGGAGCCTATGACGGCTTTTGCCGCCTTGGCGTCGGCTTCGGCGCGCGCCCGGTTGATCGTGGCCAATTCGACGGCGTCGCCGACAGGGGTGCCGGTGCCGTGGCCTTCAAAATAGACGACCGAATCGATTCCATAGCCCGCGCGCTTATAGGCTCGGCGCAAAGCGAGGATTTGCCCTTCCTCTTCGGGCCGGGTGATGCCGCCGCTGCCATCGGACGAAACGCCCCAACCGCGCACGACCGCGTAAACCCGATGACCCTCGGCTAAGGCGTCCTCTAGTCTCATGAGCACGACCATCCCAGAGCCTTCGCCCGGCCAAAAGCCCTGAGAGCGGGCATCGTAAACGCGCATCACCTCGGGCGCGAGGGCGCCGACCTTCGCAAACCCTACAATCTCGAAAGGATCGAGGCTCAGATCGACTCCGCCAGCAATGGCACAATCAAGGTCGCCGTTCGTTAACGCTTGGCACGCGTTAGAGATTGCCAAGAGCGAGGCGGCGCAGGCGCCATCGACCGTATAGCCGCCTCCCTTTAGGTCGTAGTAGTTGCAGATTCGTCCGGCGATGGTGTTGGAGAGGCCGCCTGCCAGAGATTCGTCCGCAGTCTCGGGGAACGGAGACTTGTAAGCCCGTTCGACCTCGGCCAAGAACTCGGCGATGCGATCCCTCGACCAGTCGGATTTTTGAAGGGCTTCTCCCAGCACGCGACCCACGTATGGCCAGCGCAAGCGCATGAGATTAGCCCGGCTGAACTCTCCCGTAAGGGTGTTGCCCAGCAACACGCCGGTCGTCTCTTTTGGCAGGCGGGCGCCGTCTTGGAATCCGGCGTCCGATAGGGCTTGGGAGGCGACATCGAGCGCGAGCCAGTGGGCCGAATCGACCTGTCGATAGGTGCCGCCCGAAACCTTGAACTTGACGCGGTCGAACTCGTAGCCTTCGATGACGGCTGCCTTGTCGCAATAGGCGCGGTCGGGGTCGGAGCGGTCGTCCGAGACGTAATCCGCGGGCCTCAATCGCTCGTCGGGAATGCGCCGAAATGCACGGCGGCGAGCCAGGACGTTCTCCCAGAGTTCCTGGGGGTTGGCGGCGTCTGGATAGCGGCAGGCCATGCCGATGACCGCGATCTTCACCGATCCTTGCCTCCTGTGAACATCGCGGAGGATTGGGCGGTCGCCGGTTCTTGCCGGCTGGCCTTCAAGGCGTTGTTCAGGGCTATCGACAATCCACGGACGACGCACACGATGGTGAGCGCGAAGAACAAGCCGTAAACCACATGGAAGACCATGAGGAGCGCATAGACAAAAGCGACCGAATAGCCGAAAAGCATCTGATTCTTCGGATCGTCCGGCGTAGTGGCCGGATCCGTGACCATGTAGAACGTATACAAGACAAACGCTACGCCCGTCATCGGCCCCAGCCCGGCCAAGAACGGCGTATCAAAATAGGCGCTTCGTATGAAAGCCTGAAGCGCAAAACCGGTCAGCCATGCGAAGATCAGGGGCAGCCGCTTGGTAAATCGAAAATTGAGAAACGTGCCGGTAAAGAGAATAATGCCGACCGGCACGAAATCCCAAGCGTTGACCAGATTCTCTGTGAACTGATAGGGCTGCGCCACGCCGACCCAGGGAAAGGCAAGCAGCGTGGCCGTGATTCCGAAGTTGGACGGGTTGAGGAAGTGCCGCTTGCCGGTGTCGAGAGACATTCTTAACAAATGCTTGCTGGCAATGGCGACGCTGGCGCCGAACGCAACGACCCAGAACTGAGCGTTCGGATAGATGAGCATCGCGACGGCCAGACCCGTGATATGAGCCGAGAGCATAAAGTCGATCAGCTTGCGCATTCCGCCCAAGAATCGCGGCGGACGGCGATGGGCGATCGCATCGGCCAATTCGATCAAGATCTCTGTGCCGTAGGCCGCTGCCAACGAGACGAACGGGTGAAGCCAAGCCTGCTCGAAGCCTAACACCGTGTGGCCAAGGATGTTGAGCACGGTGATGGCGATGGCAAAGCGGCGCAGGCCGCCTAGCCGCACGTCTTGCTTCCAAGTCGTGGGGCTCATCGGTCGCCCTCATCGAGCAGAATGTCATGTCTGCCCGGGCTCAACTGCAGTTGCTTGGATTGCGGACGGCCATTGGCGTCGCGCCATTTGACGGTAACGGTTATCTGTTCGCTGTTCGTGTCGCCAAGGCCAAAGCAAAGTTCGTTCGATCGCGCTCCGGAGTGTCCGTTGCCGCCATCGACCTGCCGAGCAATCTTGCGCCCGTTTGGAAGCTCGACGGTCGCTGTCGCGCCGACGGCGGAGCGAGATCGTCCGTTGCTCGTCGGCAAACGAAGATTCAAGATAAGGGATCGTCCCGCCTTTTCGCTCTTGTTGAGGTACAAGAAGGAGGCTTCCCATTGGTTGCCGACGGCAAAATCCAGCAGGCCGTCGCCGTTGACGTCCGCCGTCGCGATGCCGCGCGTTACCATCGGCTCGTCGATACCGATCAGCTTGGCAAGATCGACAAATCGACCCGACGAAGCCTGCACGAAGAACGGATTGTGCTGATAGCCGCTCAGGTCGTCGCCCGGCTGACAGCGGAACCAGAAGCGCGGATCGGGTAAGAACTCGTCGTTGGCGGTGGCCAGTTCTTGCAGTTCCGGCCATCGGTTCTTGTCGCCTCGCACAAAGCCGGTCGCCTGGATCGCTTCTAGCGCGCCGTCGTTGTCAAAGTCGTCCAGTTTCGTTTCCCAGCCCCATCCGCTGCGGGATAGGCCGAGCCGCTCGCTATGGTTTTGATAAGGGGCGCGACCCTCCTTCATTGCGCTCGCATCATCGACGCTGACCCACATGTAGTGGCTTTCTAAGAGCATCCACGGCGCGGCGATGTTGCTGACGTAGATGTCTGGGATGCCGTCGCCGTTGATATCGCCAAAATCGACGCCCATGCCCTTAAATGAATCGACTCCGATGCGCTGGCTGTTGGGCGTCGTCCACTCTTTGCGGCCGTGCAGAAGCGCAAACTCGATCTCTCCCGGCTTGGAGCGATTGTGCAGGAGCCGATCCGGGCCAAAGTCGTTGGCGAAGTAGATCTCGGGTAGAAGGTCGCCATCCAGATCGCACGCGCCGACCGCCAGCGTCCAGCCTCGCGCAATCTGCTCTTCGAACATAAACTCCTCGTATCGGAGGTCGTCGCCTATGGCGGCACAGCGGAGAATTCGATTGTGTCCGCCGTTGTAAGCGCGAGACATGGAGTGCTGCATCTCTTCGATTCCCGTGCCGTCCTTGTCGAGGATGTTGCCCCCATCGTTGAAGTAGTTGCCGATAACGATATCGAGCATTCCATCGCCGTCTATATCGGCAATGGTGGCAGCGTTAGTGAACCATCGTTGGGCGCCTTCGACCAGTTCGACCGATTTGAAGCCAGCGGCAGAAAGAGGCGCATCCCCTATTCTGAGGAATGCAACCGGAGTCCGTCCCCAGTAGTAGACCAGCAGATCCATCAGGCCGTCTTGGTTCAGGTCTGCGGGGATTGCGCCCATGGGGGCGGTCGTGCCGGGCTTGTAGGCCGAGTCGTCAGAGATCAGTTCAAAGGGCTCGAATCGATCGCCGGTGGTCGGCACTGGCGCAACGATGACTTGATCGGAGCGAGTCTCTACATAGACAACGTCGTTGCTGAGGCCGTCTCCATCAAGGTCGTTGAGCGCAACGGCGCCGCCGACGGACGAGATCCAGGCCGAGATGCGCTCTAAGCTTGGATGCACATCGCGAACGTTGCGGAACGGTCTGCCCGGTACGCCGGGAAGCTCGTGCTTCTCGAATTTGAAGCGCGAGGCCAGCTCTCGTTGCTCGGAATCCGGCGTTACGGGCAGACGCGCCATGCCGAACATCGCCAGCACGATCAGTGCGGCGACTATCTTCTTTGCGTTCGTTCTTAGGATGCTCGTCATCTCCCTATTCCTAATGAATCGGCGACTCGGTTAATGTAGCAGAACCAAGAGGCGATGAGCGTGATTTGAAGCCGAGCAACGTCGTCAAATCCCGCCTGCGACAATTTTTCGTGGTCCTGCGGCCCTATTTGGGTCGCGTCTTTGGTCAGTTTCTCCACATACTCTAACATGGCTTTATCTTGATCGCTGATAGGCGCCGAACGAAAATCTCGCTCGACTGCTTGGGCCATCTCGTCGTCCAGGGTTGCCCGACGCAGAAACTCTGCGTGACTGACCACTCAGTAGACGCATCGGTTGATCCCCGAGACCACCGTCGCAATCATCTCGTGCTGGTCTCTCCTGAGCGGAAGATCGGGCGACATGAGCGAGCCGAAAGTTGCAAAGGCATGGAACAGCGCGTTCGGGATAATCGAATGCGATTCGACGATGCTAGGACCCGGGTTGGGCACGTCTACCGGCATCGCATACTCTGCCGGATAGAGTTTGCGCTGCTCCAGAATGAACTCGAGCAACGGGCCTTCCGCTTGGTCCAAGGGTATCGTTTTGATCCACGCCATTGTTCAGTTCCTAGGACTTGTTCGGGTCGATCTTGGCCGGCTTGATCTCTTGGGGAATGAAGCTTCGATCGATCATATCTTTCATTTCGACCCGCTTATCGATCACGCCTACTTTGAGCGCCATGTCCATGATCTTCTTCAGTTCTTCGTCCTCGGGCACTAGAGTTACATAGCTCACTCGGTCGGGCGGCTGCGTAAGGACGTACTTCAACAGCTTCTCGTCCTGCCTGTAGTAGGGCGCGACGACTTTCGCCGCTTCAAGACGATGCGTTTCTGCCCATTCGCCGCTTTCGGCGATGCCGCGCACTAAATCTCGCACCAGTTCAGGTTCGTCCCTAATCAGATCGTCGGTTACGACCAGAGCGCACGAGATAAAGTTTGGCCAGATGTCCTTTGCATGATAAAGCACGCGGCCCGTTCCCGCCAGTTCGGCTTTAGCCGCGTGCGGCTCTCCGACAAAGTAGGCATCGATAGCGCCGGTCTCTAAGGCGGCCGGCATGTCGGGCGGCGGCACCTCGATAAAGCGAATCTCGTCCTCTCCCACGCCTTGGTCCTCCATCAGCTTTCGGATGACCAGGTATTGGTTGCTGTACTTGCTGGGGATGCCGAAGGTCTTGCCCTTTAGGTCGCGCAGATCCTTTGCTCGGCTGTCCTTTGCCACCATTACGGTCGAGCCGTCTCGATGCCCAAGATAGACGATCTTGACGTTGAGCCCTTGGGAGCGCAGCTTCATGGCGAGCGGAGCGATCATGAATGTGGCTCGAAGCCGTCCTGCCCGCATCGCTTCGGTTACGGTCGGAAAGTCCATAAACTTCTGAGACACGAACCGCGACGAATCGCTCGTCTTGGTGGCAAAGTCCGTAACCGGACAGGTGAGATGGCAGGTTACAGGCAGGAAGCCGACGCTCAATTCTTGCTTGGCTCTGGCCTGTTCAGGCTTTTGCCACGGTTTTAAGCGGACGAGCGCTACGCCGACAAATGCAAGAATGACCACCAAGGCTATCGATGCGGCTTTCATTGCGCGCCTCCCATAAGCGCAGGATGGTTCCCGGTCAGACCCAGTTTGGTAAGAATCTGGGATACGGCCCCGACGACCGACTCATCGGTCAGTTCGCGCGGTCGGGGCTTATTCATCTTGATCTCCATCACGACTTGCGCCGGCCTCTCGCTCAACAAAATGATCCGATCGGCCAGTTGGACCGCTTCGGGCACATCGTGCGTTACCATCAACACGGCCCGAGGCATTTTCTCTAAAATTACCGCCAATTCGTGCCGAAGTCGGATTCGCGTCAGGCAATCGAGCGAGGAGAAGGGCTCGTCCAATAGAAGGACGGAGCAGTCGCCGGCCAGGGCGCGGGCCAGTTCGGCGCGCTGGCGCATACCGCCGGAAAGTTCATGGGGAAAGGACTTTGCAAACTCCTTCAGGTCGGTCAATTCAAGCATCTCGCTCAGGCGCTCTTCTCTCTCCGGTTTGGAGCGAATGTTCTTCAGGGCGAGCATGATATTCTCGCGCACGGTCATCCAAGGGAGAAGCCCGTCTTGCTGATAGACCATTCGGGCGGCTCCGGATCGCTCTACAAATCCCGATGAAAGTTTGATGTGCCCCGCCAGCGCGGCCAGTATGCTGGTCTTGCCGCAACCGCTGGGTCCGACCAAGGCGACAAACTCGCCGGGCGCTACGTCCAGGCCGACTCCGTCCACCGCCAGCAAATCCCCATAGCGGATGACCGCATCCTTGGCAGAGATCGCGCTACCGCTCATAGCCCCACCGAACGTTTGGCAGTTTGGTCAGTTGCGCAATTATTCGATCCGCTGCGATACCGATCAGGCCGATCGCGATCATGTTGAGCACCAGCAGATCCATTCGAAGGCCGTTGCGAGAGTCCCATATGGCAAAGCCAAGGCCGTCCCTGCCTGCGATCATCTCGGCTGCGACGACTACCAGCCAACAAAGGAGCGCCGTTATTCGGAAGGCCGCGATCAATTGCGGGCCGATAGCCGGAATGGTGATCTTCACCAATCTCTCGACGGATCGCAGTCCGTAATCTTTAGCCACTTTATAGTAGACCGACGGAATCGTCGAACAGGCCGCGATGACCGAGATGGCGATCGGAAACACGGCGGCCATAAAGATGAGAAAAATGGTCGGCGAGTCCCCGACGCCGAACCAGACGATGGCAAAGGGTATCCAGGCTAAGGGCGAGAGACTGCGCATAAAGTTGATGCCGGGCAGCAGCGCCGTTCGAACAGTCTGATTGAGGCCGAGCCAAAGGCCAAGCGCGACGCCGACGGGCGCGGCCAACAGGAACCCGGCCATGACCCGATAGAGCGAGGCGATGGCGTCGTTCAGAAGGCGGCCGTTGCCAATCTCTTTAATCGCGGCGTCCCATACTTGCGCCGGACTGGGGAAAATGGTGGGAGAAAGGACGCCGGTAGCGCATAGAGCGTGCCAAACAAAGAGCGAGGCCAGCGCGACGCCGACCGGCAACAAGGTTCTCCTCAGTTTGCTGTTGTTCACGATAGCGCTTTCCTAACTCGGGTTCGCCACTCTTCGTAATCGCCGGTCGGCAGATCGATCAAAGCGTCATCGGTCGCCTTGGCCGCTTCGTCCGCGGACATCTTTGCGTAAACTTGGCAGGCCAGTTCTGTATGATCTGGCACAAAACCCGCCCTCTGCCTTGCCTTTGCGGCAAATGCCGAGCCTTGCCTGACATCTGCAAGATAGATGCCACATCTATCGGCAATGTAGCCGAGTTCTTCTTCGTCGGCGCCGCCCGCATAAGTCGTTGCTAGGCCTAAACCTGCGTAAAGGTCCGCCCTGCGCTCCGTTTCAAGATTCTCGATCGCATCGCACGCTCTCTGACAATTGCCGCCGGATACAAACCAAACGGCGCGGCCCACGCCTTGATCGAACGCGCGCGGCGCATATCCATTCATATTCGGTCGTTTTCCATATGCGACCGTCTGATCGGGTTTGAAGTAGGCTTCGTGAAAACCGTACCCGTCCAGAGTCAGCCATCGGAGGAGCGGATCCATCGATCGGGTCGAGCGTTCGAACGACCTTTTGAGCCTTGCCAAGACCCAGCCGGCCCCAACGTGCGCCATGTAGAGGTGAGGCTCGCCCGCGCCGCGAGCGAAACTCGACCATCGATCCTTGCGCCATGGAGCGACCGTGTCCAGCAGGAAGAGGCCCATCGCCGCGCCTTCGTAGGCGAATCCTTTGAACTCGCCGTCAATACCCCTAAGGTCTTGCTCGACCAACGCTGGGTCGTTCGTTCGAATGGCAGTTAGGTAGCCTGTTAGGAACGTCTGGCCGACTCTCTCCAGCCGAGCTTGCTTCTCGGGCACAGTGGGACGAAAGCCTCGACGAACGAAGGTCGCTTCGTCGAGGCTGAGTCCGAATAGCCGCAACCGCAGGGCGGCAAGGCCTAGACCCTTAGTCTGCCCTGCGATCTTCTCGGCCACCATAGTCGGTTAACGGGCTCCAAGCATTCGGAGCCAACTGGTCTGTCAGCAACTGAGTCCAAAGTCGGCGAGCACGATGGCCAGGTCGGTGTCATCGACGACGCCGTCGGCGTTCACGTCGCCTCTCGGGTCGTTCGTGCCAAAGGTCGAGAGCACGATCGCAAGGTCGGTATCGTCAACCATGCCGTCGCCATTGATATCGCCGCCCGGACAACCGCCCCTGGTCAGCTTCATTCTGCCTGCGTTAGTGCTGGGTATCCAGGAGGCGCCGCCATCCATGCTCAGTTCCGTAAAAATGTCGAAGAAGCTGTCGATTCGAAACTCACCGGTCGAAAGCGCCCTGATGTTCGTTTGGCCTCGCGACGGCAGCGTTGGGCTTTCCCGTATCATCCAAACCATACCGCCCATCATGAAACTCCCGTTCAGCGCCAGCATCTCGGTATCGAAGGTGCGCACGGTCGGATCCGGGCCGGGCGGGTTGCCATGAACGCGAACGACCGTTACACAGTTCATAAACACGGGGAACCGGGCGCCGCTAGGCAACTCTACGTTGCAACGGATGATCGAGGAGAAGTTGTGGATCTGGGTTCCGCCAGGCGGCGGAGGGGGCGTCGTGGGTTGAAACTTGTCGTGAGACGGGTCGTCGATAATAATGCCGTTTGCAAATAAAACATGAAATAGTTCTGGGCTGATATAGGTGCCTGGCGGGGGAGGAAGGTTGGGAGAGGGGAAAGTCCCCTGTGCGAGAACAGCGCCCGCAAAAATGCAGGCGAACAGCGTAGCAAACAAACGACCATGCACATTTGGCATGGGTGCAACCTCCTTTTTCTTTCATCCTGAGCGCCCGAAGGCGCTCAGGATGCGTTGGTTCTTGGCCTAGGACCTAGCAACTCTTGCCAAAGTCCCGAAGGACGATCGCAAGGTCGGTGTCGTCCACGAGACCGCTTCCGTTGACATCGCCCATCGGATCGTTTGTGCCAAACGTCGAAAGCACAAGCGCCAGATCGACATCGTCCACGATTCCGTCGCCGTTAACGTCGCCGCCCGGGCAACCGCCGCGCGACAGCTCAACATGCCCCGCGTTGGTCGAAGGAATCCAGTTCTGTCCGTCATCCAAGCTGACTTCGACCCAAATGTCGAAGAAGCTGTCGATTCTGAATTGGCCTGTTGGCAGCGCCCTCATGCGAATGTCGCCGCGCGAAGGAAGCGTCGGGCTTTCTCGAACGCGCACCAACTGCCCCATCACGGTGCCGACCAAGTTCATCTGTAGCATCTCGGTCTCGAACGTTCGAACTTCTGGTTCGCCGGGCGGCAAGCCATGGACCCGCACGACAACGTTCCCTTGCATCACTGCGGGCACGGTCGTACCGTCAGGCAACACCACCCTGCATGTCAGGAAGGAACCGAACTCATGGATCTGAGTCCCGCCTGGCGGGGGCGGCGGCATAGAGTTGGTGAAGCGCGCGTGCGACGGGTCTTCTATCACGATCCCGTTGGCAAACAGGATGTGAAAGAGGTCCGGGCTGATGTACGTACCCGGCGGCGGCGGAAGATCGGGGCCAGGAAACGTCCCCTGAGCCATTGCCGCGCCGATGCAGCCTGCCGCAAGCGCGCTCAACACTGCGCCGCGCGTCAAACTCGTCATTTTACGCATTTGCATCTACCTCCAGTCTAGATTCGCCGAAGAAGGGCGTCGAGGCCCTTCCTCGGCTTCTGATTCAATGCGCTGGAGGTACAGATGGTAGCGTCCCTTCCAGCGTCCTCGTCTTAACAGCCAAGTCCAAAGTTGGCCAGAACGATAGCCAAGTCCGTATCGTCGACGATTCCGTCCAGGTTCACATCGCCGGCTCTCATGTTCGTTCCGAACAGACTCAGCACGATCGCCAGGTCCGTGTCGTCCACGCAACCATCGCAGTTGACGTCCCCTGTCACGCGGGTCGGCCTGAGACCGCCGTACACGTGATAGTAGGTCAATTGCTTCGTCTCTCCCGGAGCCAAACTGACCATATGCTCCAGAGCGATATGTCCGTCTCCGTTGGCGGCGCCGCTGGCCCCATCTATGTTATAGCCCAGAAACGCCACATAGTTGCGCCAAGTCAGCGGCATCCCGTAGTTATTCCAGGTAAGCACATCGGTTCCGAACCCGAACGCCGGTCCTCCGCCCGTCGGTATGTGAGCCTGCTTGCCGCCATAGTAGAAGTCGGCCGAAGGCGAACTGCTGAGGCCCATCGTCGTCGCGGCGAACGCTGCGCCAAACTCTCGCTGGAACACGACCGGACCAAGCGGATCGCCGTTGCCCGCTACACCGACCTCTTCATTGGTGAAGCTGCCCGACCAGTATTGGTCGATGTCCCAGACGCGATGCATACTGAAGTCGGCCGGTCCAAGCCCAGTATTCGTCATCACGTAAGTAACCATCCAAGTGGGCTCTGGGCAGCAGACCATCTCTTGAATGACTTTGACATTCATGGAGAAGGGCGCCGTCATGTCGAACTCGGTTTCAAGGTAGTCGTTTTGGCCGTCGTTGTCCCGGTCGGTAACTTGGCCCCGTTCGACGCGAGTCAGCGAAACGCTAACGTCCGGATTGAAGCCCAGCGCATCAGGCCACTCGATATTCGAAGTGAACAGCTCTCTCGCGATCGTTGGAGCAAAGAAGAACGTCCCCACGCTAAAAGTGGGCGCGTCTCTGACGAAGGCTCCTCTCGGATCAAACTCGTCGCCGCCAAACCCGTCTGCGAACGAGCCGGCAGCCGAGCCGAACATGTCGGTTAAGACCGTTGCGCTGCCATCGCCGTTGCCACATCCGGACATCAGCGCCTGCGTGTCGTACTGCAGGCAGACGTGTCCAGGCGTGTTGGCCGGCATCCACGTTAAGCCGCCGTCCAGGCTCAGCTCGGTAAAGACGTCGAAGAAACTGTCGATTCGAAAGCCGCCAGCGACAGACGAGATTCGCGTTACACCGGCGGAGGGCAATGTTGGGCTTTCTCGAACCATCACATTGGGCGGAAGCGTGCCGCCCTGAATATTCAACTGCAGCATTTCGGTGTCGAAGACTCTCGTGCCTGGGATGGTCTCACGGTGGCGCACCATGACCAAGCAATCGGCTTCCGCCTCCATCGCCATCCAGGTGTTTCCGCGATCTAAGGAGATCTCGAAGTTGACCTTCGAGCCAAACTGGTGGGTCTGCTGGCCGCCATCGGGCGGCGGGGGCATACAGTTGTTAAATCCGTGGTGAGCCGGATTGCGCATGATGATGTCGGGCCCGTACATTTGGTGCTGCTGGGCCAGGTACTCAGAAATAGGAGATTCTGCGCAAGGCGGAAGTTGGTCCGTCGGCATAAAGACTGGCAAGCAGTCCTGTGCGGCGGAAAGCGCGATCAAATTGACCGCGATCAGCGTAAGCGTTGTGCGCTTCATGTCGGACATACCTCCTGATTCTCGTTTATGGCAATCCCGTTGCACGGGCGATAACCATCAGGCGACATAGGGCGGCGAAGAACAACGCAATGCGGCAATATCTCCTTTACTAATCTCCAACGAACTATTCGCCGCGAAGAGGGCGGATTCCTTCTTTCCCGGTATAATTTTTGGAATCTCATGCCCTCAGTCAAAATCATCACTCTCGGATGCGCCAAAAACGAGGTCGATTCGGAAGAAATCGCAGGCGTGTTGGCTGCAGACGGCTACGAATTGTCTGCGAACGGCGATTCGACCGATGCCATCGTGATCAACACTTGCGGATTCCTAGAATCTGCCAAAAAGGAAGGCTTCGAGGTTATCAGGCAGGCGCTCTCGGACAAACAGAAGGGCAAAGCAGGCAAGGTGATCGTCGCCGGCTGCCTTGTGCAACGGATGGGGACTGAGATTGTAAAAGAACTCCCGGGCGTCGATGCCTTTGTCGGCGTTGGCCAGATGGGACGCTTTGGCGAGGTGATGAGTCAGACGCTGGCCTCAAAGGCTCAACTTTTCGACGTTCGTCCGCCGCATCATCGCTGGGCCGATGTCGGCACGCGGGCGCGAGCGGGACAGCCCTGGTCCGCCTATCTCAAGATATCGGAAGGTTGCGATCACAAATGCGCGTTTTGCACCATTCCCTCGTTTCGGGGTCGCCATGTCTCCAAACCGATCGAGAGGATTCTGGACGAGGCGCGCGATCTGGCCGGACGAGGCGCGGTCGAACTGAATCTGATCGCGCAGGACTCCACCCAGTACGGATACGATCTTTACAAGAAGTTCATGCTTCCCGAACTGTTGAGAAGTCTCAACGGGATCGACGGAATCGCGTGGCTCAGACTCTTCTACTGCTATCCCTCGCGGGTAACGGACGAGTTGATCGAGACGCTGGCGACTTTGCCCAAAGCCCTGCCCTACATCGACGTGCCGCTGCAACACGCCGATCGAGACGTGCTCCGAGCAATGAAACGCCCAGGCAGCGCAGAGACCTACCTAAGGATGATCGAGAAACTCCGATCTGCAATGCCGGATGTCGCCATACGGACGACCTTCATCGTCGGCTATCCCGGCGAGACGGACCAACAGTTTGAGAACTTGCTCGCTTTTGTCAAAGAGGCTCAGTTCGATCGATTGGGCGCCTTTCTCTATTCCAAGGAATCGGGCACGCCCGCCGCAGAGGCGCAGAATCAAATACCGACTCGGATCAAGCGCGAGCGATTCGACCGACTGATGCGGCTTCAGCAACCGATCTCGCTTCGGCGCAATCAAACCTGGGTGGGCCGAACGCTAGAGGCGATCGTAGAAGGCCGGAACGGGCAGTACGCCATTGCCCGCACTTTTCGCGACGCGCCAGAGATCGACGGCCAGTTGTTCATAAAGGGCGACCTCAAACCCGGTCAGATGGTCAGTGCCCAGATAACGAGAGCCGACGTTTACGATCTCTTTTCCGAGAATGACTGAATTCGATCTGCCGGTTGCCTGGACCCCCAGCGAAGAGTCCATCCGAGACGCCAACATTACGCGCCAAATGGAGCGGTACGGCATTAAAAGCTACGAAGCGTTTTTGCGCAGATCTGTCGACGACCCCGATTGGTTTTGGAGGGCCTTCTTCGAGGACGCAGGCTTCGTTTGGAAGACGCCGTATCGTCAAACGCTCGATCTGATCGACGGTAAGCCGTGGGCCAAGTGGTTCGCAGGCGGCGCGCTCAATTGGACCGAGAGCGCGCTGGATCGCCACATTGCGGCGGGAAATGGAAACAGCACGGCGCTGGTCTGGGAAGGCGAAGAGGGCGCGACTCGACGATATACCTATGCCGAGTTGCTTGGGGAAACCAATCGATTGGCGAACGGTCTTATTGAGTTGGGAGTTCAAAAGGGGGACCGCGTCGGTCTGTTCTTGCCTTTCTGCCCCGAGGTCGCAATCGCCCTCCTGGCGATCTCTCGGATAGGAGCGATCGCACTGCCTCTGTTCTCTGGGTTCGGCCATGAGCCGCTCGAAGTTCGCATGAACGATGCCGAGGCGAAAGTTCTGTTTGTGGCCGATGGAACGCATCGCAGGGGAAAGGTCGTCGATATGAAATCCGTTGCGGACCGAGCGGCGGCCAACATCCCTTCGCTGAAGCATTGCATTGTTGTAAGGCGGACGGGCCGCTCGCCTGAAATGACAGAGGGCAGAGATCGGCTCTATGAAGACGTCTTGTCCGAAAACGACCAGTTTTCACCCCCCGCCTTCCCTTCCGATCAGGGCTGCATGATCATCTACACGTCGGGCACGACCGGCAAGCCGAAAGGCGCCTATCACATCCATTCCGGGTTTCCGGTCAAAGCGGCGCAAGACATGTTTCATCTTTTCGATGTCAAACCGACCGATACGGTCAGTTGGCTGAGCGACATTGGTTGGATGATGGGGCCGTGGGTCATCATGGGCAGCCTCATCTTAGGCGCGACGCTTTTCATGTACGACGGCGCGCCCGACTTTCCAACTCCCGATCGCGTTTGGCAGATGACGGATCGGCACGGCATCAGCGTATTGGGGTTGACGCCGACATTGATCCGCGCGCTGATGCGATCGGGCGAAGAACATCCTCAGCGATGGGCGATGGATCGATTGCGCTTGATCGGATCGACCGGCGAACCGTGGAACCCCGAACCGTGGCTTTGGACGCTGAAGAACGTCGGCAAGGGACGCGCGCCGATCATCAACTATTCGGGCGGGACGGAAATATCGGGCGGGATATTGGGCTGCACGCAATTGCGACCTTTGAAGCCCTGTTGCTTCAACACGACGAACCCGGGAGTCGATGTCGCAGTCCTCAACGAGCGCGGAGAGCGATTAAAGGGCGAGGTCGGTCTGCTCGCCGTTCGCAACATCAATCCCGGCATGACGCGGGGCTTTTGGCGCGATCCCGAACGCTATGTAGAGACCTATTGGAGCCAATGGCCCGATCTCTGGTATCACGGCGATCTCTGTCTAGAAGACGCGGACGGCTATTGGTACATCCTAGGAAGGGCGGACGATACGCTCAAGATCGCGGGCAAGCGCGTCGGGCCGGCAGAAATCGAATCGGCGCTCGTAGAGCATCCGATGGTCTCCGAGGCGGGCGTCATTGGCGTGCCGGACGAACTGAAAGGCCAAGCGGCGGTGGCGTTCGCAGTGCTGAAGCCCGGCGCCGAGCCGACGCCTGAACTGGAACGAGAACTAATCGAACTGGCCGGACAACGGTTAGGCAAACCCATGGCGCCGAAGGCGGTAAAGTTCGTATCGGATTTGCCAAAGACGCGAAACGCCAAAGTGATGCGACGCGCCCTGCGAGCAGCCTACTTGGGAGAGCCTCAGGGCGACTTGACCGCTCTCGAAAATCCGTCGGCGCTCGAAGCCGTCGCCGCTCTGCGCGATTCACAGGAAAACGGCTGATCGCGCGGAATCATCGCAACTACCATGAGCGACTATCAACCCAAGCCCGAGCACAAGTTCACTTTTGGCCTTTGGACGGTGGGCAACCGTGGGCGCGACCCTTTCGGCGACTTTGTGCGCCCCGGCGTTACGCCGGTGCAGATCGTCCACAAGTTGGCCGAATTAGGCGCCTATGGGGTGAACCTTCACGATAACGACTTGGTCCCCATTGATGCCACCCCGAGCGAGCGGGACCGAATCGTAGCCGAGTTCAAACAGGCGCTGAATGAGACTGGAATGCGCGTCGTGATGGGTACGACAAACCTCTTTTTCGATGCGGCGTTCAAGGATGGCGCGTTCACGAGCAACGATCCGCAAGTACGGGCCTTCACGCTTCAAAAGTCGATGGCTTCGATCGACATGGCGGTCGAGCTGGGCGCAGAGACGTACGTCTTTTGGGGCGGGCGCGAAGGCACCGAGACAGACGCCGGCAAAGACCCCGTTCAGGCGATCAAATGGATGCGCGAGGGCATCAACTGGCTGACCGGATATGTGAAGGATAAGGGGTATAAGCTTCGATTCGCGCTAGAGCCAAAACCGAACGAGCCGAGGGGAGACATCTTCCTGCCCACCACCGGCTCCATGCTGGCCTTTATCGAGACGCTGGACGATCCGGCCATGTGCGGCGTCAATCCAGAGGTCGCGCACGAACACATGGCCGGCTTGAACTTTACGCACGCCGTAGCGCAGGCCTTGGAGCGCGGGAAACTTTTTCATATCGATTTGAACGGCCAGAAATTGGCGCGCTACGATCAAGATCTGCGCTTTGGAGCGGAAGACCTTAAGGGCGCTTTCTTTTTGGTAAAGCTCCTAGAGGACAACGGCTACGCTGGCCCGCGACACTTCGACGCGCACGCCTATCGAACCGAAGATCAAGAAGGCGTATGGGATTTTGCCCGCGGCTGCATGAAGACCTATCTGATTTTGAAAGAGAAAGCCGCGCGCTTCAACGCCGACCCCGACATCCAGGAAATTCTCTATCAGATTCGTTCGGGCGACCCTGAGTTAGAGGGATTGTGCGCAAACTACTCCGCCGGCAGCGCGGAGGCTTTAAGGAGCCGATCTTTCGATCGAACGGCAATGGGTTCGCGCGGCCTGATGTATGAGAAGTTGGACCAACTGACAACCGAACTGCTCTTAGGCGTCCGCTAGACGCCGAACTGGTCGCCTGGCTGTTGCGGAATCCACAGCTCGATTCCCAACTCTTGGCACAAGGGCTCATACAATTCGGGATGCTCGGAGTGGATCGGGATAAGGGTCTGGGGCCGTATCGCGCGCACAGTCTCGAACAGGTCTTCGGGCGACGCATGGCCCGAGACGTGCAACGGATCCTCCTCCTCATCGGGCGCGTATCGGAAACCAAACTCGTCCAGCCAAGTCTTAAGCCGCTTGATGTCGAGCTCCATCTCCTCGTTAAAGGGCTCGCTGCTAGAACGTATCCACAGACCGCCTTGCTTGGGTGCGACATAGGGCAACTGGTTGAGATTGAAGTAACCGATGCAAAGGACAAGTTCGCCTGCATTGGCTCGTACTTCGGGCGGGGCGAGCCTTCGGACATCCGGCAAGAAATCGTCCAGCTTCTTTCGCCAGGTCTTGTCATGTCCGGTCGAATAAGGAACAAAAATCGCGATCTCATCGAACTGGGGCAACTTCTCATGTTCGCTGGCGGCCAGACTGGCCATGTAGAGCAGATAGGCGTCGTCGGCAGGAATAACCAGCGTGCGATTGCTGGCTCGAGCAGCCTCCCACATCAGGCAAAGCCGTTCGAGATGTCTTTGCGAAAAGTCGGCCACGACGAGCCCTTCGGCCGTTCGCATCAAATCGGCGGCCCGGTCGCGCACTTCTAATTCAGTGTCTGTGGACTTAGCGCTCTTGCCTGGCGATAAGGTCGTGCCCTCAATGATCAAGGCTCTGGGCCCGAGAGCCGCCGCCTCGCGTCGAAACGCCTCGCTGAGCGTTCGATTGCTGCCATGGAATCGAAGGTCGCCGGTGTAAACCACCCAGCCCGCTTCCGTTTCGACGCCAAAAGCGCAGGCGCCGTAGATGGAGTGGTCCACAGGCCAGTGTTTAACCCCGTCTGGAAGGTCATGCGACAAGTCGAGCGGTTCGTTATACTTCTCTTCAGCCGTTACTCTGGAGACCCAGATAGACGCGAGTTCATTCGAGGGCGCTCTATCGGCGCTGAAATAGGGCCGCCAACGCCTCTCGGTCTTGGGCTCGGATACTTTCCCTCGCACGCCCTTGATCAAACCCTCCTCATTGGTCTCTTTCATCCGCATCACGCAGACGCCTTGAGAAAAGGTCGAGGTCTCTTCCAAAGCCCTGATCATGGCCGCCGACATCAGCGTGCAATAGACCTTGACCTCGTGCCGCAGGTAACTAACCGCGCCCACATGATCGGCATGGGCATGAGAAAGCAACAGCGCGTCGGGCGTTTCGACGGCCGGACCGTCAGGAGCGCCGCCCCACAAAAAATCGTCCCGATAAAGGCCTTGGACATTGGGCAGCAAACCCATCCGAATCGGCTCGAAAACGCCGGTCGCCGATTCCCGCGATTGCAAAAAGGCGTCGTAAAACTGGTTCGAACGTCCGATGTTCGTGCCAAAATCCAACAAGAAGCGCCCGTCAGAGCGCTCTAACAGCATCTTGTTGCCGCCGATGCAACCGATCCCGTCCCAAAATGTAATCTGCACTTCCTTATACTCCCAATTCGTCCGCGATGGGCAACAGCGCGTCGATCACGTTCTGGATGTGCGTTTCCAGCGGCAGGCCCAACTCCTCGGCGCCTAAAACCAAGTCTTCGCGGCTGACTCCACGGGCAAAGGCCTTGTCCTTCATCTTCTTGATCACCGATCTCGGCTCAACCTCGCTGAGCTTCTTGGACGGGCGCACCAACGCGACCGCCGTTACAAATCCGCAAAGCTCGTCGCACGCAAAGAGCGTTTTGCGCTCGATCGTGTCTCTGGGCTGGCCCGTGTGCGGCGCATGGCTGGCGATCGTCTGTATAAACTCGTCCGGCCATCCTTCGGCGCGCAGAATCTCCATGCCGGCAAAAGGATGCTTGTCCAGCGTGGGATTCTGCTCGTAATCAAAGTCGTGCAATAGCCCGGCCATGCCCCACTGATCGGGATCGCCTCCCAACAACGCTGCATAATGGCGCATCGCCGCTTCGACCGCAAGCATGTGGCGGCGAAGATTCTCCGACTGCGTGTATCGACAGAGCAGCGCCCAGGCATCCTCGCGCGTCTTGTTCATCGGAATGAAAGGCTTCGTCAAGTTAGACCGTGAAACCTGCACAGGGAAGTAGAATATGGGCGTGAAAGGTTGGGGGGCTTTCGTTGCGTTGGTTTTGGGTTCCGCATTTGGGCAGGATTACGGCTCGGTGCCCGCGCGCGAACTCGAAACCGCGCCCACGATCGACGGGAGAGTGGAAGCGGCAGAGTGGTCGCAAGCGGCGGCCATCGATCAGTTCTGGGACGGCAAGAGCGGGGAGCCGTCCGCTTTCAAGTCCGTCGTCTATCTCGGTTTCGATTCCGAGGCCTTGTACATCGCCGCAATTCTGAGCGATCCTGAGCCGAACAAGATCATCGCACAAGAGAAAAAGCGAGACGGCAAGGTCGAGAACGACGACCTGTTCGCGATCCTAATCGATCCGGAAGACCGAAGGCGCACGCCCTACTGGTTCCAAGTGAACCCTTTGGGCACTCAGAAACTGGACACGCCGGGCGGAAACACAGAGGTCATAGGCTGGAGCGGTGATTGGACGGCCAAGGCCCGTACCACCGAATCAGGTTGGGAGTTAGAGGCCAGAATCCCGTTCAGGCTGTTGCGCTACCCGTCTGGGCAGACGGCGTTTGGCGTTGCGTTCATTCGCTCGATACCGAGGGACGAGGCTTACCATGTGTTTCCGAACATGGAACGTTTTATGGACGAGCACAAGCACGCTCGATGGGTCGGTCTAAGGACTCCCGACCCAAGGCGTCCGATTTTGATCATGCCCTACGCGATCGGATCGGCGGACCGTATGAATGAGAACGGTCGAATCGGATTGGACGCGAAGTATCTGATGGCGAACGGATCCACGGCGCAGCTGACCGTGCGCCCAGATTTCGAGAATATTCTGGGCGACGTGGCGAGCATCGATTTTTCCTATACAGAGAAGTCGTTGGAAGAAACGCGGCCCTTCTTTCAGGAGGGCGCCGGCTTCTTTCCTCCCCAGAGCGTCTTCTACTCTCTTCGCGCGCGGGAAGTTGACGCCGCGTTTAAGACGTTTGGAACTTCTGGCCCAATCCAATATGGCGCATTGGGGTTGACGAACGCTGGGAAAGGGCTGTCGGTAGGACGGATCCAGTATCAGTTCGCACCCCAGTCGCATATCGGAGCAATGGGTCTGGCCGGGCGACACAATGGCATCGACGAAGAGGTCTACGGAGCCGACTTTGAGTATACGATCAAACAACGCTTGGGTCAATACGCCGCCTATGCGTCGCATCTGGTTTATTCCGGCGCTCAGTCTGGTTCATCTTCGACCGTCAATCTAAGATACTCGGGACCGGAGAGGACGCTGAATTGGGACTTGGCGTTCAGCGAAGTAACGGCAGGGTTTGCCCCCTCCACCGGGTTTGTGCCTGAAACCGGATTTCGAGGCCAACGTCTGTTCGTCTTCTGGTTCGATCGGCCTTCCTCCAGCGCTCTTCTCTCATGGACAGCTTCAGCCTTCTTAAACAAGCGCGAGCGCGCAACGGGCGGCCTGTTGGACGAGACTGCGCGCGGAACTTTTAGCGTTCGACTGCGATCGCATCGCTCGTTCAGCCTGTCTTACACGGCAGGCAATCGACCGCCGTTTAGAGACCGATACATGAGCGTATCGCATGGCTGGAACGTGCTGGACAACTACCGTTCGGGCAGCGCGTTTGTACTGATTGGAAAGCAGGGCGGCGGCGAAAGCCGCTACATCAGTTTAGAGCAGAGATGGCCCTTAGACGAGAAGTCCCACTTTGCGGCTTCTTACGAACGATTCGAGCTGACCTATCCTCAGCCGTCTATCCACACAAACATTCGGCTAAGCCAGCTTGTGTTCACGGCCAACTACGACTTGAGCGCAGAGCGTTCCATCGGCTTGCGGTTTGTGGGACAAGGAGAATCGCTGGGGAGTCTATCGAGCGTCAACAATTGGTTCGTAACGTTCCTCCAAAGAGCTCGGCGAGGCGCCGACGTCTACTTCTTGTTCGGACTGCCCAACGCCTCGCGAACTCAGACAAGGTTTGCGCTAAAGATCGTAACGCCGATGGAACTGCGCTAACAGCCTGTACCGAAGAAAGCCAGAACTTCGGCCAAGTCGGCGTCGTCTACAATCCGATCGCCGTTCAAATCTTCCGGCCGATTGCCCGTCAGCCCAAAGGCCTCTAACACCATCGAGAGGTCGGTATCGTCCGCGCATCCGTCGCCGTTCACATCGCCGGGCGAATGGACTACTACCGTGCCGAACATGTTGAAGAACTCGTGAAACACACAAAGGTACTCGTACGTACCAGCTGCTGTAAAAGTGTATTCGAACGGGGGGGCCCCCTCAAAGATGATCGCATCCCATAGCCCGGTACGAGAGGTCGTCGTGTGAAAACCTTGCCCTGGCACCCAACGGACTGTATCGCCGACCTTGATCTTGGAGAGAGAGTTGCCGGACACCGCATCCACAAAGTCAAAGTTGCCCTGCGGATCGACCACGACGGTGCGGGTATCGGCACAGCTGAGACAAACAACTAGCCAAGCAGACGACAAGAAGGTCAAAAGCTTGCACATGGGCGAGCCTCCTTTCGTATTCTACTTGGCTAACAGAAACTAATTAGCAACCAGTTCCAAAATAGGTTAAAACTTCGGCAAGGTCGGCATCGTCGACGATACCGTCGCCGTTCAAGTCCTCATCCCGATTCCCGTCTAGGCCGAAGGCTTCGAGCACTAACGAGAGGTCGGTGTCGTCCGCGCAACCGTCTCCGTTCACATCGCCCGGCGCATGGACAATGACGGTGCCCACCATATCGAGGAAGATGTGAGGCGTGCAGACGTACTCGTAGACGCCTGGCGTGTTGAAGGTGTAGATGAACTCCGGGTTGTCGAACCATATTTCGGCGTCCCAATAGCCGTCGACCGAAGTGGTCGTGTGATAGCCGGTCTCCCAGACCCACTTCACGGAATCGCCGGTCTTGATCTTGGTGGTTCGATTGTGCGACACCACGTCCATAAAGGAGTAATCCGAATCGGGCCCGACGATGACTTCGCGCTCGTCCGCAAATGTCGCCGTGCCGATCAGCGTTGCGACTAACAGACTCAATATCAGTTTGCTCATTGTCCTTCTCCTGTGCGTTGTTCTCAACATCCGACGCCAAACTCGGTCAGGACGATCGCAAGATCGACATCGTCCACAATGCCGTCCCGATTCAAATCCTCTCCGCACCCGGCGCACGACTCTCCAAATCTCTGCAAGATTAGTGCCAAATCGACATCGTCGACGCAACCGTTGCCGTCCACGTCCCCGCGAGGCAGCACGATCACCGTGCCCACCATGCCAAAAGAGAAGTGCGGCTGGCATCGATACGAGTATTGACCCGGCACGTTAAACTGGAAATTGAATGGGGGGCTAGTGCTATTGAATGAAGTGTTAAACAACCCCGTATCCGATGTGATCGTATGCGACCCGCTGATCCATACCCACCTGACGGTATCTCCTGCCTTGATTCGGCTGATCCCAGTGTTCGTCACCGAGTCCACAAATCTAAACGAGAAGTTTGGTCCCACGTTCACCCTTCTCACGTCCTGAGCCATGCATAGCCCGGCCACTGCTAAGACCGCACAAACAGCCGCCATGAGTCGCAACATATCCCCTCGCCAGCCTCCTTTCCGACATATTCTACCCCGATTTTGGACGATTGCGCGTCGGCAGAACGGTATAATTTGAGTTCGAACTCGAAATACCATGGGCGACCTGCGCATCTACGACACGCTGACCAGAAGGACGGAGACCTTTGTTCCCCGCGAACCGGGCAAGGTCTCGATGTACGCTTGCGGCTTGACGCCCCAGGCGCCGCCCCATGTCGGCCACATGCGTGGCGTCGTGTTTATGGACGTCGTTCAGCGCTGGCTCGAGCAATTAGGCTACGAAGTGCTTTTTGTCCAAAACTTCACAGACATCGACGACAAAATCATTCGCCGAGCTCAAGAAGAAGGTCTCACGACCGAAGAGATAGCGGCAAAGTACAGCAAGATGTACCGAGACGATGCGATGGAACTGGGCATCCAGCCGCCCAAATTCGTCACCGTAACCGAGCACATGGCCGACATCGTCGCCATGATCGAGCGGCTGGTCGAACTGGGCGCCGCGTATCAGGCGGACGGCGACGTCTACTTCGCGGTCGAGAAGTTTGAAGATTACGGCAAACTCTCCGGTCGGACGATCGAAGAGATGATCTCGGGCGCCCGGATCGAGGTAGACGAACGGAAACGCCATCCGGGCGACTTTGCCCTTTGGAAGGCGGCCAAACCGGGAGAACCCGCCTGGGACAGCCCTTGGGGGCGCGGTCGCCCAGGTTGGCACATCGAATGCTCCGCCCTCAGCCTCAAGTACCTGGGAGCGACGTTCGACATCCATGCGGGCGGCACGGACTTGATCTTTCCGCACCACGAAAACGAAATCGCCCAATCCGAGGCTTACTTAGAGGGCAAGCCGTTTGCCAAGTACTGGATGCATTGGGGCGCCGTTCGATTGGACAAGGAAAAAATGTCCAAGTCGACCGGACACGTCGTCTCCATCCGCGAAGCGCTAGAGCGATACGGCCCCGTGGTGCTGAGGCTCTACCTGATGTCGACCGCCTACCGCAAGCCGATGGAGTTCTCTTTCGAAAAACTGGACGAAACAAAAGCGGCATACGAGCGGATCCGAGCTGCGGTCTCGAGAGCGGAATCGTGGTTGACGTCTCACGGCGAGTTAGAATCATCGGACGACGATTCGGCCAGAGCCTATCGCGAACGCTTTACAGCCGCGATGAACGACGACTTTAACACGGCAGGCGCCCTAGGAGTCGTATTCGAACTAATCGGAGAGATCAATAGCGGCTTGGCGGCGATCGGATCGACGGGCGATGCCGAAGGCGCCAAGAAGTGGGCGGCGCTTTTAGAGGCCCTGCGTTGGATGCTAAAGGACGCGCTGGGGATTCCGCTCGTAAGCGAGACTATAGCCGACGACGGACTGATCGGCCCGTTGATGGAGAAGGTCATCCAGTGGCGGCAAGATCTGAGATACCGCAAGCAGTTCGAAATCGCCGACCAAATCCGAGACGACCTGAAGGAGATCGGACTGCTGTTGGAAGACGGCGCGCAGGGCACGAGCTGGCGACGCGCATAAGTTGGAACAATTGTCGGGTTTGACCGATACTTATTGTAAAGGAAGCTTGATCCCAGGATGGATGAAGAGAAACGCATGAAGCGCTGGATCGTTGCCGTACTCCTGACCGTTGTCGCCCTCTCGCTTGTAGCGGGCGGGTCTATCTACTATGCCGCTCAATCTTCGACCCCGCTCTCGGCAACGGTTAAGGTAGGCGGGATGGTCGCCAAGCGGCTGACCGAGGAAGACCTGAAAACCGAGCTAACCGCCGCTTGGAAGAAAATCGGCCGCACGCCGACCGTCGTTGCCCAAAAACCAGAAATTTCCAAACCGTTGTGGGCGTGGGGCGTGCGACTGGATGTGGAAGCCACGGCCAAGCAAGCCATAGAAGCATGGAAGCAGACCGGACCTGTCGAGAAATTGATCGGTCGCCCGCAAATTGAAGTCGATGCGGTTTGGAGCATCGATTCATCCCGATTCGATCGAGCGTTGGAGCCGTTGAAAGAGCACGACAGCCAGCCCAAGAATGCGCGAGCAGTTTGGCGCGAGGGCAAAGTGGTCGTCTTGCCGGACGAAATCGGCGCCGTTCTAGACGTTTCGATGGCGCAAGAGAGTCTTTTTGACGAACTTTCGAGGGTGTCCTTGGATGCTCAACCAGATCGAATCGCCTTTGATGCGTTGACAGTGCTTGCCCAAGCGCCCATCAAGGCCGATCAACTTTCCCACATATCGGGCGTTCTGGGCAGCTTTACAACAAATTTCCCAAAGAGCCAAACGAATCGTAACAACAATATCGCGCTGGCTTCGTCGCCTCTGGACGGCCTCATTCTCATGCCGGGCGACAAACTCAGCTACAACGAAACGGTGGGCAAGCGATTGCGCAGCCGTGGCTATCGCCTAGCGCCGGTCATCATTCGCGGCAAAAAAGAGCAGGGCATTGGCGGCGGCGTCTGCCAAGTGTCGTCCACGCTTTTCAACGCGGCGATGTTGGCCGATCTAAAGATCGTCAAGCGTTCGAACCACTCGATGGCGATCGGCTATGTGCCAATGGGTCGCGATGCGACAGTAACCGATTCGGGACACGACCTGGTGATCGAAAACAGCTTGGACCATGCGATCGCACTAAACGTCAGCGTCGGCGCTTCCAGCCTGACCGTTCGCTTCTTGGGCACGCCCGAACCGGATAAGAAAGTCGTCGTTACAACCCGGTATCTCAGCGCATCCCCCGCGCCGACCAAGCAGACGACTTTGGCGACCTTGGAGACCGGCAAGACGAAAGTGCTCGAAAAGGGAGCCTCGGGCAGACGAGTGGCCACCTATCGAACGGTGTACAAGAACGGCGCAAAAGTGAAGCATGAGCAAATCTGTTTAAGCGTCTATCCTGCGTCGCCCAGGGTCGTTGCCGTCGGCTCGAAGCCTGCGCCCGAGCCTCAGTTGCCCTGACCCCAGCCGCTGGCCAGATATTCCGACCAGACCCGATCGTAGACCGAGCCTGTAGCGCTCGCAATACGCTCCCAATTGAAAATCTCTGTGGCGTCTTTATAAGCCGCTTCCACTCGCCTCTGCGCGCTCTCTGGGTCTTGAAGGCAGCGCAAAATCCCCCACGCGATGCTCTCCGAGTTGCCCGCGTACGTTTGGATTCCATTGATCTCGTGTCGGACGATCTCCCGAAAGCCGCCGATATCGGAGACCACGACAGGCGCTTTAGCGGCCATCGCCTCTAGCGCCACAATGCCAAAGGGCTCGTAAAGACTGGGATAGACCGCGCAATCGATCGACCGATAAAGCTTGAGCAAATCGCTATCAGGGATAAAGCCGGTAAAGGTAACGTCGCGCCCCATGCGAATGAAGCGAGAGAAACCGACGAGATGATCTCGATAACCGCCGCCCGCAATGACCAATCGGGCGTTCTTTTGAAGCGCCCTCACCGTCATCATCGCATCGATTAAGAGATGAGCGCCCTTCTCCGGCACCATCCGACCGACAAAAAAGACTATCTTCTCGTCTGGCGCGGCAAAGCGGGCGCGGAACGCTCGTCTCTCTTCGTCAGAAAACCCAAACTCGAACTTCTCTGCGTTGACGCCGTTCGGAATAACATCCATCTTGTCGGCAGGGGCGCCCAAAGTCGCCGCGACCTGCTCCTTCATAAACTCCGTACAAACGATGACGCGCCACGAATCGTAAACCAACTTCCGCTCGACCTCGTGGATGTATTGCGAAGTCTCGCCGTAGATGCCGCCGTGCCTTCCGTGCTCTGTGGCGTGAACCGTGGAGATTAGCGGCAGTTTGTGCTTCTCCTTGAGCGCCACGGCGCAGGCATGCGTCAGCCAGTCGTGCGCGTGAAGCACAACCGGAGTCGCCGCATCGATGCCAGCTAGGATCTCGTCCGCCGCCTTCTCCATGGCGCTATTGAGCCTCTTGACCCAAGCGACAAAATCGCTGTCGTCGCCTCCGGGGTCGACTCGGGTTACCTCGACGCCGTTGACGCTCTCCTGTTCGGGTGCCCCCGGATGCGAGGCCGTAACCACAATGACGCGCCAGCCCTGTTCGACCAAAGCTTCGGAGAGTTCTTGCGCCACTCGCGAGATGCCGCCAACAATCTTAGGCGGATACTCCCAAGTCAGCATCAAAACTTGGCCGCGAGCGGGCATCTCGATCAGGCCAAAAGCTCTTCAGGCTTAAACCACAAGGGAATCTCGTAGGCCGCCGCTTCCGGATCGGACGAGCCATGAATGATGTTGCGCTCGATGTCAAGGCCAAAGTCGCCGCGAATCGTCCCTGGAGCCGATTTGGACGGATCGGTCGCGCCCATCATCGAGCGAGTCACTTCAATGGCGTTCGGACATTCCAAAACCATAGCCACCACAGGGCCGGATGTGATGAACTCGACCACCGCCTCGAAGAACGGCCGCTCGCGATGAACGCTGTAGTGCCCTTCGGCCAACGGACGGCTGGGGTGAATCTGCTTTAGACCGACTATTCGAATTCCGCGGCGCTCAAACCGGGAAATGATTTCTCCGACCAAGCCCTTCTGCACTCCATCGGGCTTGACGAAAATAAGAGTTCGTTCGCTCATGCGCTCCTCCTGAGGCTGAGGTTGCTTTAGGCCAAGTATACCAGCCGCCAAGTATAATCAGCAGGCATGAGCGGCCTGCGATGGAAGATGCGTCGTTTGTTGGCGATGAGCCCCTCCGAGATCGCGGTGCGAGCGGCCCGGGCTGCCCGCGACCGACTATCGCCGCTGCCCAAGGAAAGCCCGCACGAAACCGCCGAAAGACTCCTCCGGCGCCCTGCGATCGAGATCGTTCGAGAACAAGCGCAACGACTGCCGAACGACTTCTCAGCGCTCTCTTCCGAATCCTTGGCAAGGCTCGTTCAAGAAGCCGATGCCCTGTTGGAAGGCCGATGGCGCTTCTTTGGGTACGACGTCCAGTTCGACAACCCGCCCAACTGGCGCAAAAACTACGCGTCGGGACAAGAGTGGCCCGACCAGTCTGCCAAGACTCTGGATTATCGCCGAATCGACTTGGCAGGCGGCGTAAAGTATGTCTGGGAGCCTTCTCGAGGCGGGCCATTGGTGCGTTTGGCGCAAGCCTATGCGGTTACAGGCGATGAAAAGTACGCTCAAACTTGTGCTACATGGTTCGAAAACTGGATTCAAACAAACCCTCGCGGCCATGGCATTCATTGGACTTCTGCGCTCGAACACGGCATTAGGGCGTTTGCCTGGCTCTACGCTTGGGCCTGGATTTCGCGCAGCAACGTCGCAATAGACCACGAATCGATCGCGGGCGCGCTGCTTCAACATGGAGAGTTCATCGATCGGCATCTTTCGGTCGGTTCGTCGGCCAACAACCACGTACTAGGCGAGGCCGCGGCGCTGGCATTCCTGGCCGAGCGATTGCCCAGCCAAATGTCCGAGGCTTGGCGCGCAAGGGGCATGAGCATCTTGCAGAGCGAGATCGCCCGGCAATTCTACGAGGATGGCGTTAACGCCGAGCAAGCCTTCGGCTACCTGCCGTTCGTCTGGGAGTTCTGCCTGCACGCCCGCGCATGGGAAGGCGATCAAACGGTTCGCGATAGGCTGGTCAAAAACCTGGCGTTTGCCCGCAATGTGATGGACGAATCGGGCTATGTGCCACAACTGGGAGATGAGGACGACGGGTCGATCGTGCCCTGTTGGCCGATTGGCTCGAACCGGCACATTGTGGTCGGGAGGGCGTTGGCGCAAGCGCTTGGCGAGGAGCCGCCGCCCGCGCTCGATCCGACGCACGATGAACTGTGCGTCATGTTGACGGGCCAAGCGCCCAGCGGCGGATCATTGCTCAAGGAGCGAGCAGTTTATCGTCAAGGAGGGCTCGTTTCGCTCCGCGGCGGCGATGGCCTTCTCTACGCCTTGTTTGACTGCGGGCCGCTTGGGCTGGGTTCCATCGCGGCCCATGGGCACGCCGACGCGCTTTCGATCGCGATGTCTATCGGCGGCAAGCCGTGCCTGATCGATTCGGGCACGTACGCTTATCACGAGGACCCCGACTGGCGCAACCATTTTCGCAGCACAGCCGCGCACAACACCGTGCAGGTCAACGATACCGACCAGTCTCAGAATCTCGGCGCTTTCTTGTGGGGCAAGCGCGCCGAAACCAGCCTAGTCGACTGCAACGACGACACAACAGATGTGGTCGCCGTGCACGACGGCTATTCGCCCATCATGCACCAGCGAGGCGTTCGATGGGAACCGAATTCGCTAACGGTCGAGGACGCGATCATGTCCAAACAGGGCGCTCAGGCGGCGAAACTTATGTGGAGATGGCATTTTCATCCCGACTGGCAGGTTTCGGCGATTGACGAACAGTCGGTCAGGGCGACTAGCGAGAATTGCGCGCTGACCGTCCGAGTAGACGGCGACCGATTGCCTGCGATCGCAATAGAAGAAGGTTGGTACTCGCCGCAATTTGGTCAAAAAGTTCGCTGTTCGGTAGCAGTCTTGACCATTCCGGTCGCGAGCCTGCCCGTAAAGGCGATTTGGAGATTCGATGCCTCTTTGGTCCTCTGAGTTCTGGGAGGCGCGCCCGCAGCTGGCCGATTGGCTGACGAGCGGCGCGATTCTCGCGCTTTTCTTGGGCGCTGCCATTGTCGTTCGCCTCGCGTGGAAGAGTCTCATGATGCGGCTTTTGGGCCCCGACCCAGGAATGGCGGGCGACCTCTTGATCAAACCGGCGAGAGGGTTGGTCGTCTGGGCGCTCGTGCTTGCCGGAATCTACTATGCCGTGGACAGCCTCCTATTCATACAGGACAAGCCGGGCATCTCCGAGAGCCTTGCAAAAGGATTATCGCTCGCTTGGACGGCCTTGGCCATCGTTACCGCATTCGGGGTGATCAATGCCACAGCCGAGGCATACTCGCACCGTCAAGCCGAGAACGTCGCCGAGATTGCCCACCGCGCAAGTATCTTGAGAAAGGTCGCCTACGTCGTTGTGATTCTGCTAGGCGGCCTTTATGCCCTTCGGATTCTAGGGATAGACACCGGACCGTTGTTGGCCAGCGGCGCGGTGGGAGGCATCATCGGCGGCATCTCAATGAAGGACGTGCTGTCCAACATAGCCGCCGGCTTCTTGATGAACGTCGATCGACCGATGCGAATCGGGGACTTGGTAAAACTCCAGTCGGGCGAGGAAGGGTTTATCGAAGAGATCGGCTGGCGGAACTCGAAGATCAAACTCTGGTCGAACAACGTCGTTATTATCCCCAACGGCAAACTGAGCGAAAGCATTTTGATCAATTACAACCAGCCCGCCCAAGAGACTTCGGTCAACATTCCTTGCGGGGTCTCCTACGACAGCGATCTGGAGTTCGTCGAAAAAATCACGGTCGAGGTCGGACAACAGGTGCAGAATGCCGTAGAGGGCGGCCATCCGGAATGGACGCCCTTGGTGCGATGGAAGACCTTCGGCGACTTTTCGATCACGTTCGTTGTGATTCTAAGGGTGAAAGACCCGACCGCACAATATCTGCTTCAGTCCGAGTTTGTCAAGGCGCTGCACAAACGCTACCGAGAGGTCGGCATCGAGATCCCCTATCCGATCAGGCGCGTGATTACCGAAAGTTGACCGGACAGGGCTAGGCGACGGGAAGGCGAGCGTCCCCGCGATCCGAACGGGAATCTGCACAAATGTAGCACAATTTTGAGTACGAATCTCCCCCAAACCCTCGGAGCGCGCCGAGTCTCTTTAATTCCGATAATCCCAAGGCGGAGTTGGATCAGCGTCCGCCCACAAGCCCGTCCTGGACTCTCTCGCGCCCCTTTCCAACTCTTCAAGCCTCTTATCGCCGGGCGCGTACTTCCTGTACCACCAGGCCAGCCCTTCCTCGACCAACTGATGATTGAGCAGCCGGCCGTCCGGCAAAACCACATCGCCGATCGTCCGGCCGTAACCATCCTTGCCTCGCTCGCGCACCTCGACCGTCTTGCCAAAGGCCAACTCGCTGGTGAAAGCCTTGGCATTCGATCCATAGGCTTGTCCCATCTCCGGACAATCGATGCCGTGCAACCGGACTTTTTCCTCCTTGCCGCCGCGCATAACGCCGATCGTATCGCCGTCCGTAACGCCGACCACCTCGCCCGCAAACGACTTCGTATCATTGCAGCCTGAAAGTTGGACAACCACCAGCAGCATGGCTAAAGTCGGCCTTAATGCGCTCAAAATCTTCATAAACGGGCCCTGCTTCCGGCTCTCATCTTAATCTGCCTCTCCTCGCCCAAACCTAAGCGATAACGCAGTGCGCCGCCCCGCTCAGCAAGGCACTCCGCCTCGATCTTGGAACCGCTCATCTGCCCGGACGCGACGAACGCGCCCGCAAGCCGCAGCCCAACGAACTGAGCCTCCCGCCACCCCGTGGGCACAGCCGGAAAGAAGTGTGCAACATCGCCATGGCTTTGAACCAGCATCTCCTGAAGACCAGCCGCGGCGGCAAAATTGCCTTCCAGCGTAAAAGGACGATAGGTGAATCGAGAATGGCCCTTGCCGCTCTGATCCCCGTTGCAATGAAAGGAGTTGCGCAGGCAGAAGGCCTCCGAAAAAACGGTCAAGGCGCGCTCGGCTTTGGCGCCCTCGCCCGCCCAGGCCGCAATGTTGCCCAGCCAGGCGAAGCTATACCCCGTCCAATAGTCGGAACCGATCCGCTCTAACTCCGCCAAACTTTGGCGGATCGAATGCGGACCTTGGTCGATTGCAAGGGGATGGAGCGCCATGAGGTGCGAAAAGTGGCGATGAGAGCCCTTTAGAGGATAATTCTCGGCCACCAGCAGCCGGCCGTCCTCGGCGCGATAAAGGTTAGGGAATTGGGCCAGCACGGCTCGCCAGCCGGATGCTTCCGACCGCCGACCTAGAGCGCCCGCCAGCTCGGCCGTCGCGCCCATCAGCCAACGGCAGAGCGCCAAGTCATAGTTCGTCCAAACATCGAACCAGGCGCCGGGCGAGTTGTCGTTGATCTCCGGCGATGAGCAGAGCGGCAACCGACGCTTGCCTTCCGACCGCGTAACGGCCTCAATAAAAACGGCGCACTCGCGCAGATAGGGAAAGGCTCTGTTCTTGAGAAACTCCTTGTCGCCCGAGAATCGCCAGTGAAGATAAAAGTGATGCGCAAGCCAGGCCGCCGTGGTGGGAGAGTGCGTATATTGCCGCCAGCCGCCTATCTGCCTGTTGTTCAAGTCTGCAGTCATCGGAACACAGAGGCCCGGCAGCTTGAAGAATCTGCGCGTCCAGTCTCGGCAATGGTCTCGCGTGTTCCATAGCCAATCGAGATAGGACAACCCTTCGTTTAAGCGATTCCCGCTGTAGCAAGGCCAGTAGCTCAGCTGAGTGTTCAGATCGTGGTGATAATCGCCTTTCCACGGCGGCAGGCCGCCGTCGTCCGCCGTCCATGGGCCTTGCAGGGTGATGGGCGGGCTGCCTCGCCGAGAGGCCGAAAGGAACTTGTACGTGTCCAGATACCACTGTCTTTCGATAACTTTGTTGGGAACCCGCAAACCGACTTTGGCCCATTGGTCGCGCCACCAAGCTTGATGGGACCGGATCAAGCGATCGAACCGCGCTAAGCCTCGCTCGACCCGTTGCTGGGCGATTCTAAACGGGTCTTTGCCCTCAAAGGACGAAGCGACCGACCAACAAAGGCGCCGTCTATCGTCGCTCCAGCCGATGCAGGCCGCGAACGAAAAGCCCTCTGCGCCCTGCTGAAAGAAACCTTCCCAATTCTTGCCTTGGCGCCTGATGGGCGCTGGGTAGCCCAACTGGGCAAGGTCGCCGGCCGTAATGCCGCCCGACGCCAAGTTCTCTGCTTTGCCGCCGAACGCGGGGGCGATCAACCTTGCTCGGAGTTCAGACTCTGGGCTCCAAACCAGACCGACGGCTTCCTTGGCATGTACAAGGCAATGGACTGCGCCTGCCGAAGCGGTCGCCGTCAAAAGGTCTAACTTCCCCGATACGAACTGGGCGGGCAAATCGATTTCGATGCGGCCTGCTGGAATCTTGGTGGGCCAAGGCCGCTCATAGGGTTTCTCATAGACTCGGACGAGGTCGTCGTGCCGTCCGGCTCGGTGCCATGCAACCATCGTTTGGTAGTCATAGTCGGCGCCGTCGAACTCGGGAACTTTGCGCAAATCCCACAGGTCGGTGCGATCGAGCGAGATGCGCAACGGAGCCCCGTCGCCCCAGACCAGCGCTCCAAGAAGACCGTTGCCCAAAGGGAACGCCTCGTCCCATCGCATGGCGGGACGGTCGTAAAGCAATCCGTGCCTCTCTTCGGGCAGGAGCATGATGGGTTATGCGAAGGTCGGCGCCGCCATAGGCGCCAGATCGACGCTCGTAGGCGGCGGCAACGGCAACAACATACCTTGAGCGCCAAGATTCTGATACTGGGCGCCTTCGTAGCCGGGCACGGTCGATGCGATCTCTGCCATGATCTCCCGGGCGCTGAAAGGCGGCGTCCGAAGCGTCGTCCGCAAAAGCAAGTCGGCAAATATCTTCCAATCTTCCTTGGCGTCATGCGGGCAGTCGATCGCCTGCCAAAACCTCTGGACGCGACCTTCCAAATTCGTCAGGGTGCCTTCTCGCTCGACTAGCGACTTAGCCGGCAACAGCACGTCGGCATACTCCGAGGCATAGCCCCATTCGGCCGACTGCACGACCAAGAACGGCGCACGGCGCACTGCTTCTTCGGCCAATAGCGGGTCGTAATGGCGATCGGGCAAGTCGCTGTCAAGCAAATAGAGGCTCTCGATCTCGCCGCGAATGCACCCGTTCAGGATTGCGTCGGTGTTGAGCCCGCCGGCCTCTGGCGTCAGCCCCAGATCCATAGTGCCGTGCGAGTTGCAATCGGGCAGCATCAGGTTAAGACCGCCCTTCGGATGGGTCGCGTTGCCGGTAACCGCCACCCAATTGATCAGGCCGTCGATCAGCCTCTCGGGGTCGCGATGGTTGAGCGCGCGGTCGCCGGCCAAGAGGATCATGCTCTCGGCCTCCAAAACGGCTTTTGCCGCATTTTGTAGCACAATTTTAGATACGCCGGTCGTCCGTTCTGTCCATTCCGGGGTGCATTCGGCCAGCGCCGCGCGCAACGGTTCGCCCGCTGGAGTCTGGTCGCAAACGGCTTTCAGCAGACCGCACATCAGCTCGTATTCAGTTCCAGATTGATAGCGCATCGAGACTGAGGCGAACTGCTCCACATCGTTCTGCACAGGATGCGCCACGATCACCGGCGTCTTCCATCGATGCCAGGCCTTTCGCGCCCGAAGGTAGACGATCGGCTGCTCCTCGGCCAGATGCGAGCCAAAGACAAAAATCAGACCCGTGTCCTCAAGCGCTTCGATAGAGCGCTGCGATGCCGTCGCGCCCAACCGCTTCTTGACCGGAGACTCGGTCTGAAGCCGATAGTAGCGATGATCGAGGTTCGCAGCGCCAAACGCCTCTTTCATCAGCCTCTTAAACAGATAGGCGTCTTCGTTGGGCAGCCGCGAGCCGCCCAGCGCGGCCTTGGCGCCTGCCTCTTTGAACTTGCTGATAACGGCGTCATAGGCTTCCGGCCACGTCGCAGGCTGGAGCATGCCGTCCTTGCGGATCATCGGCTGTTCGATCCGCCGCTTGGGGCGTCCCATCGTGAATTTGCCCTTGTCGCAAGTCCAAGTCTCGTTCACCTCGGGGTTTTCTCGACCGTTGACGCGAATGACCTGGCGATCCCGCCCGTCGACATAGACGTTGCAACCGTTAGAGCAAACGTTGCACACCGACTTTTGCGTTACGATGTCCCAAGGGCGCGCGCGGAATCGATAGTCTCGGCTGGTGAGGGCGCCGACCGGACAGATCTCGATCACGTTGCCGCTAAACCGGCTGGCGTAATCGGTCAACTGAAAGCTTCTGGGCTGCATTTGCGCCCCGCGGAAGAGAAAGGCGAGCTGGCTATCGCCCGAAACCTCGTCGGTAAACCGAACGCACCGGCCGCACTGAATGCACCGCTCCAAATCGAGCGTAACGTGCTGAGATAGCGGGAAAGACTTGGGCAGATGCCGTTTGATCTCAATATATCTTGAGGTAGAGGGGCCGTAGAACTGGGTGTTGTTCTGCAAAGGGCATTCGCCGCCTCGGTCGCAGATGGGACAATCAAGGGGGTGGTTGATCAAAAGGAATTCAAGGACGCCGCGCCGGTCTTCGATGATCTGCTGAGTCTCCGAAAAGCAGACCATGCCTTCCGAAACGGGCAGCGTGCAGGCGGCCTGCGGTTTGGGCATGTTCCGAACGCTTCCGTCTGGCTGCTTGAAGCCGATTTCGACCAGGCACATGCGGCACATGCCGACCGGTTCCATATATTTGTGATAGCAAAAGATGGGGATGTCGACGTTGGCGCGCTTGGCCGCTTCGACAAGGAGTTCGCCTTCCGGCGCCTGAATATCGACGCCATTGATCGTTATGTTAACCAGCTTTGGCTCTTGTGGCGCGGGGCGCGGCATCGACCAACCTCCTAAAGCGGGCGAGTTTGTGAATTTTAGCACATGGGGACTCATGCGGCTGCCGCATCGCCTTTCGGGCGAAAGGAATCTGTTGTCCGACGCGAAACTATGGACTTGGCGGCATAGATCGAGTGGGAGGCGGTCGCTCGATGAAAATAGCAAAGATTCTCCTCGCGCAGTGTGCGCTTTTAGCCTGCGGTTATTGCCAAGATGTCGAACAGAAGACCCCAACATCCGCCATGCTTGAACAAGGCTGGCGCGAGACCTTGGCGCAGGTTGCGGCAATGGAGAGAACCTCGCTCTTTGTCGACGTTAATGTCAACGCCGGAGTCGTCGAGGCGTTCTATAGCAAACCGGCTGGCAAGCGCGCGATGGAGACATTGGCCCGATGTCTGGACCGACATTGGGAATCGATCGACGGGCATCAAGTCTTTAGCCGGAGCAGCCCGCGAGGAACCGTAAGGCCCCCCGCCAGTTGGAAGAAAGAACGCTGGCGCTGATCTCTCAGTTCACCGACGGTGAATTAAGACGACTTGCCGAGTTCAGCCTATCGCTTGCCGAGATCGACCCGATGGCAAAACAGACCCTTTACGATGTTGCTTCGATGGACCCCGGCTTTGCCTTTGCTTTGATGGATCAGGGCGATAGAGCCGTTGCCGGGATTATGCCTCTGTTGCGCAAAGGGCAAGAACGCACAGGGCGAGACAATCGCGGTCGAGATTCCAATGTCGTCAGGTCCGCACCCGGCGCCACACTGCTACCCTGACCAAGTTTGGGCTATAATATTAAGGGTCTGCCACGGTTTGGCGCCCCATTGGTTAGGAGGATATTAAAGATGAGAGCCTTAGTTACCGCTGGGCTATTTGCGATAGCGCTGTCCCTTGTCGCGACCGCCCAAGACAATCGCATTCCAGCGCCCGAGTTCCCCAAGGAGACGGCTTCGGTCGAGTTAGACTTGCTGAAACGGACCTCCAGCATGTTGGCGCGAGGCGAGTTTGAGACAGCCGCCAAATACGCCAGTTGCTTAGCCGCTCCCTCGAACATCAAGGTTTACATTAACAGCGTCAGCATTCCAAGAGCTCAGCGAGAAACCTACGTCGCAGCGACGAACAAGGCGATCGGCGCTTGGAACTCGGCTCTCAACGGAGCCATCAAATTCACACCGACCAACAACGCGGACGAGGCCGATCTGATCCTTCTGTACGAATGGGACGTGGCCGAGATCAGCTTTGGGCAATTCAAGCTGATCTGTTCGGACACGCGAATCTCGTATCCCGTGGCAGGCCCTGGGCAAGAGCCGGACTTCTCGCGCAAGCGCGCTGGGTTGGCTCGGATTTCCTTGAAGATTCCCTACACCGAAAATATGCACACGGTCGATTCGATCCAGCACTTGACCGGCCACGCGCTGGGCAGCTATCTTGGATTGGCGCCCACCTCTAGCGAGGAAGACTTTATGGGTCCCGATTGGCACAGCGACAAAGTCGCGCTGACCCCTTCGGCCAACGATGTCAAGCGTGCCTTGGCGCTGCAGCAGGGGCGCGCGAAGCTAGCGCAATTGGCGCAGGCCCGAACCGTGGTCTACATGCCCAAGCCGATCCTCGTGCTTGAGAAGATGGAGTATCACGCTGGCGATATCATGCGAGGCGACAGCGCCTGGTTCGAGGTGAAGGTTCGAAACTCCGGCGATGCCCCCCTGGAGATCGAGGCCAAGCCGACCTGCGGATGCACCGTGGCCAATTACGATAAAGTCATTCCGCCTAAGTCGGAAGGCATCATCAAAGCCGAAATGAAGACCGCCGGCTATCGCGGCGAGTTTGCCAAGTCGATCGAGATCACATCGAACGATCCGGACAAGCCGCTCTCCTCCGTGCGAATTGGATGCACTATCGTGCAAGGCGTGCAGATTCTCCCTTCGGAAGCCCACACTTTGACGCTGAACGACACGGGCCCGACCGTGCAAGAATTCGAGCTTCGCGTCAGCCCGAAACTAAACGCTCAGATCACTCGCGTAACGGCCAACGTGCCCTATGTCGAGGCAGCGTTGGAAAAGACGGCAAATGGCGATGGCGTCTACAAAGTCAAAGCAACCGTCAAACCCGAAGCGCCCATTGGTCGTTCGATCTTCTTGCTGACCGTTCAGACGACCTCGATCAACGAGCCTCAGGTTACGATCAGCGTGAGCTGCGAGAAAGGGATCATCGTGATGCCGATCTCCGTTTGGCTGGGCGCGATCACGCCGACCACGCCGTTGCCCATCGAACAGACGG
Source organism: Armatimonadota bacterium (assembly GCA_013359125.1). Lineage (NCBI taxonomy): Bacteria > Bacillati > Armatimonadota > Armatimonadota bacterium. The sequence continues at coordinate 51,079 of JABWCR010000019.1, forward strand.
TTACCATGGTCAAGCGAAGCGGACCGTTCAAGATCACGAGCGTTGAGAACAGCGATCCAGCGATGACGCACCGAATTGAGACCATTCAGGATGGGTCGCAATATCGGCTGATCATTGGATACAAAGGCGGTTGGCCCTTGGGCCAGGCGCGCAAGAGCGTGATCGTCCATACCGACGATCCGAACCAGCCGCGCATCGAGATCACGGTCATGGCCAATCTTCTGGGCGGCTAAGGAATCGGCGATGTCGATCAAACTTCTTAGCGCATGGATTGCGGCCCCCATTGTGCTGGCCGCCGCCCTCTTGATAACCGGCTCGGCTCCGCGCGCGGCCACGCAGCTGACGGTCATTTTCAACACCGATCAGAACGGTTACTTGACGCCTTGTGGATGTGCCAAACCGGTTACCGGCGGCATGCCCAGGCGAGCCACCTACCTCAAGGGACTGGACGCGGCCATTGCGACCGTGCTGGTCGATAACGGCAATTTGACCAAAGGCGCCCATACGCCCGACGCCTGGGGTCGCCAGGACGCCTTGAAACTGGACGCCTTTATCGACATGTACAACGCGCTGAAGTACGACGCGATCAATTTGGGCCCGAACGAGTACAAGATCGGCGTACCGACATTAGAGACGCTCAAGGCTCGATTTAAGGGCAAGATGCTCTCGGCCAACGCGAGAAAGTCCGATGGCTCGCCCTTGTTCGAAGAGATGGCAATCGTCGAGCGCGAGGTCCAGGGCAAAAAGGTGCGCATCGGCATTACCGGCGTTATCTCCGACAAGCATGGGTTGATGATTTCCTCGCAGAATCCCGGCGTAAAGGTCGATCCCGCTTCAGACACAATCCAGCGGGTGATGAGCGACTTGAGCCGGAACAGCGATCTGCAGATTCTGCTCTTTCAGGGTTCTCAGAAAGAAGCCGAGGCGTTAGGCGAAAGCGTAATCGGCGCCTTTACGCTGGTCGTGTTTGCCGAAGCAGGAGATTATCGCCCAACCGAGCAAAAGAGGGTCGGAAACGCGCTTTTGGTTACCAACGGCAACGACGGCAAGTATGTCGGACGATCCGATTTGACGCACGAATCGGCTTGGAAGGCGCCCAAGGCCGACTATGTGAAGCTAACGGACGACTTTGCCGACGAGCCGACCATCCGGCAGATAAAGGACAGCTACGACGCGCGAGTTGTGGCCGAAGACCTGCTGAATCAAGTGCCCAAATCGCCCACTTCGGACGGCTCGACCTATGTGGGCAATACGGTCTGCGGCAGCTGCCATTCAGAGGCATTGGTCATCTGGCGCAACACCAAACATGCCGTCGCCATGAAGACGCTGATCGACGACAAAGCGGACAAAGACCCCGAGTGCGTCGCGTGCCATGTGGTGGGAATGGACAAACTGTCGGGATTCAAGAACATGCAGGAGACGCGGATGCTAAAGGATGTGGGCTGCGAGGCATGCCACGGCCCAGGCTCCAAACATGTGGACGATCCGCTCAAGGTAAAGCCGCTTCGCGGCGACGAAAACACCTGCGCGCTGAGCTGCCATGTGCCCGAACACAGCCCGAACTTCAACTGGCCCAAATATTGGGAGCAGATCAAGCATTAGCGTTACGATCGTCTATTTGGAGATGTTGGGCATCGAACGGCTTAAGCCGAACGTTGGGCCGCAAATCGATCTCCAGCGGTTTGCAGACTCTGACTTGGCCATGCGGCTATATGGCGAAGTGGGGCGCGACTGGGCGTGGAACGACCGTTCGCACTGGGGCCTTGACGATTGGACCGCTCGCGTCGACCAGCCCGATGTCGAGTTCTATGCGGCCTATCGGGACGGAAAGACGGTCGGCTACTTTGAGTTGGAGCGGCAAGGCGAAGAGACGCAGATCGCTTACTTCGGACTTTTGCCCGAGTTCATCGGTCAGGGGTTGGGCGGATCGCTGTTGACCAAGGCGACCGAGACCGCGTTTGCCAATGGCGAGCGCAGAGTTTGGTTGCACACCTGCACGCTCGACGCTCCCGCCGCCCTGCCGAACTATCTGGCGCGCGGCTTTGTCGAGTTTAAGCGCGAGACTAAAATCATCGACGGCCAAGCAGAAAAATCAGGCTGATGACGGCGCCGACCACTTGGACAATGTCGCCGACGTTTCTCTCCTTGGGGGCGCCGGGCACCATGACCGTGTCTCCCGCCTGAAGCGGTTCGTCCGTTCGACCGCCCTGCGCAATCTGCATCACGTTAACATGGATCTTCTTTGTGCGCCGCCCCTCCGGCCTCTCAATCACGACCTTGTCCAACCGAGCGTCCTCTGCCGGCCCGCCGGCAGCATCCAAAGCCTGCGTAATGGTCATGCCTGCCGCGTGGTTGACGACGCCTGCATTGCGCACAGCTCCTCGCACAACGATAAAGGCTCTGGCGGCTCGAATGGGAACGAGCGCTTCGTCTCCCGGTCCGAGCGCAAGATCGCCGTCCTTTGCCAGATCAACCTCGGTGGCCGTGCCGTCCTTTCGCTTCAGGCGTATCTTGGTCGCATCGGCCTCCGACGTCGGTCCGCCAGCCTTTGCCACCGCGACGGCGAGCGTATCGCCTTCGGCCCACGGTTGAACGCCGGGACGCGCGACCGCACCAAGGATCATGACCTTGTTCTCCTGCGGCCTCAGAGGCACGATGATCGTATCGCCATCTTGAAGCAGCGGATTCTGCGACTGGTCGCCGTCGGCCTTGAACTTAGCAAAGTTGACCCTTTTGGTCGCCCCCGAGGCCGCCTTGATCTCGATGGCGGTCAGATCGGCGTCTTCAAAAGGGGCGGCCGGTTCCAGAGCGTCTGCCAATCGGTCGGTGGGCTTGACCGTGCGTTTGCCGCTCGTTCGCACCGCCCCCTCGATCGTGATCGCTTTTGGCCCCGAGGTTGCCAGTTCTGCCTTCACGGTCGGCCGGGTGAAAAATCGCCCTTCTATCAGCAAGCGGGCAACCGTCTGCGCCAATTCGTCCAGGGTCAAACCTTCGGCCTTCACCATACCGATCAAAGGCAGCATCAGATTGCCCGACTGGTTGACGACATAGACCCGAGAGAGGGAAGCGTCCTCTTCGACCGTGATCCGCACGGAATCGCCCGCTTTGAGCCGTTGTTGCGACAGCGCGGGCAAGGCAACTGCCACAACCAACATCAGCGCCAAGAAAGTCCTTATCATGATTGCTTACTCCTCCTCGGAATCGGGTCTGAACTCGCCAATGATCTGGATGCCTTCGTCGGAAACCTCGAACACTTCCGTGGTCAAGCAGAACGGCGAACTCTCATGCTCGTTGACTGCGGGATAGCCTAATACGCTCACATCGTCCTTGGCATCGATCATCAGCACAAAATCCTGTGCGGGGGCTATGGCAACGATCGGCCAGCCGATCTTGTCTTTGACAAACTCCTTGAGGCCTGAGGCGGCAAGGTACCCTGCCTTTTCGAGCGAATCGGTGCTGAAATACCACATCTTGACGCCCTTCAGTTCGGTCGATTCGATCCCGTTTTCCGCCATACGACGGTTTGAGTTGGAGTCGGCAATCGCCCATGCTTCCTCGGGATCGACGCCCCATCCTGCAAGCATCTTGTCGGTTACGAATCGCCATGAATCGCCATCGTCCGGAACGATGCCCAGAATCTGCGCGACCGTGTTGCCGATAGGCTTACAGGGATGATCGGGCAAGATCGTGTCTTGTCTTTCCAAGCCCAGCACGAGCGCAGTCTTGGCCTCGTCCCATGTCGAGTACCTATCCGTCCCAGGCGTAAACTTTTGGATGAACCGGACGGCGACTTCAGGATTCGGGTCCTCGCCGAACGATCTCCGCAACGCTTCGTAACGAATAGCGCCATGGAACTCTCCCATCTTGTACCGGCATTCCTCTTCGGTAATCTCGATCACGGTGGCGCCTTGCGATTCGAGAGCCTCTTGCATGACTTCCCTGAGCAGGGTTTCGTTCAGATCGGTCATTGTGAAAGTTCTCTCTTCAAAGCCTCTTCGATAGCCTGCGGGTTGGCGCGACCGCGGGTCTCTTTCATGGCTTGGCCCTTTAAGAAACCCATGGCGGTCTCTTTGCCGTTGCGATAGTTGGCCGCCGCGTCTGGGTTAGCCTCGATGACCTTTCGCGCAATGGCGACAAGAGCGTCGTTGTCGGCAATCTGGGTCAGGCCCTCGCGCTGGACGATTGCAGACGGCAAGTCGCCCGTCGCAAAGGCCTCTGCAAACACATCCTTGGCGACGCGACCGGTGATCGCGTTCGATTCGATCAGTTTTATCAGCTCGACCAGGTGGTTGGGGGTCGCCTTGGCGGCGTCGATAAGAACCCCCGTCTCGTTGAGTTTGGCCGCCAGATCGCCCGTGATCCAGTTGGCGGCGGTCTTTGCATCCGCCCCAAGAGCGATGCAGGCCTCGAAATACTCCGCGGTCGCTCGGTCGGCGGTCAGCACGCCGGCATCGTAGGCCGAAAGCGCGTACTCGCTCTGATAGCGCTCGAGTTTGGCCAGCGGCAGCTCGGGCAAGGTCGAACGAATCTCCTCGATCCATTCGGACGTGATTCTGATAGGCGTCAAATCCGGCTCGGGGAAATAGCGGTAGTCCTGCTCGTGCTCTTTGACCCGCATCACAAAACTGTTTCCGAGGGCCTCGTTCCACCCTCGCGTTTCTTGGATTATCCTGCCGCCTGCCTTGAGTTCGGCAATCTGTCGCTCGATCTCGTATTCGATCCCTCGCTGCACGGACCGGAAAGAGTTTAAGTTCTTGAGTTCGGTCTTTACGCCATACTCCGACGAGCCGAACGGACGAACGCTGATATTGGGTTCGCAACGGAGCTGGCCGGCCTCCATTCTCGCTTCGCTCGCTCCGATATAGGTCAAAATCGCCCGGAGTTGGACCAGGTACTCCTTGGCCTCTTCTGCGTTCTCGATGTCGGGCGGAAACTCGGTTACAATCTCCATCAATGGCATGCCGCACCGGTTAAAATCGACCTCGCTTTCGCCGGGAATCAGGTGCAAGAGCTTCCCCGTGTCCTCTTCCAGATGAACGCGGCGAATATGGATCTTCTTTTTGCCGTTTGCTGTCGGGATTTCCAGCCAGCCGTGCTGTCCGATAGGATGCAAGTCGCCGTATTGCGAGATTTGGTAGCCCTTTGGAAGATCCGGGTAGAAGTAGTTCTTGCGATAAAACTCGGTCAACGGAGCGATCTGGCAGTTAAGGGCAAGGGAGGTTCGGATAACGTGCTCAACGGCGCGCTTGTTCGCGATGGGCAGGGCCCCAGGCAGGCCCAGGCAAACCGGACAGACGTTCGTGTTGGGCTTTTCGCCAAACGATGTCGGGCAGGCGCAGAACATTTTGCTCTTGGTTAAGAGCTGGGCGTGCACCTCCATGCCGACGCTGCCGACATATTCCATCCGCCCGATTCTACCTAAGCGCCGGGTATACTAACCGTCCGAACATTTAGCGGAGGGGCAGCATGGCACGAGTTTGCGACATTTGCGGCAAAGGCAACCAATTTGGACAGAACATAAGACACCGACACTCGGGAGCATGGAAGTTTCGAGCGCCGCGCACCAAGCGCACATGGCTGCCGAACCTTCAAAGCGCCCGAGTTTTGCTGGCGAACGGCGCGGCCAAAAGACTCAAAGTCTGCACCTCTTGTCTGAAAAAGGGCAAGATCGTTCGCGCCATTTAGAGAATGACTCCACAACCGTACGACCGACTGGTCGAACGGATTCGGTCTCCCCATAGGCTGCTGCGCGACGAGCCTATGTCGAAACACAGCGCATTGAGGGTCGGCGGCCCCGCCGACCTTTTTTATCAGGCAACCGACCTGGATGAGTTTGCCGAACTAACGGCCACTGCGCAACAACTGAACATCCCGATCTTCGTCATCGGGCACGGAAGCAACATCCTGGTCAGCGACAAAGGAGTGCGAGCGCTGGTCATCTATAACGGCTGCGAGAAGATTGTGCCGGGAGAGGAGTCTTACGCCGAAACAGGGGCGCCGTTCAAGGAAGTGTTCCTCAAGAACGCGCAAGCAGGATTGAGCGGACTGGAGTTTGCAGTGGGCATCCCCGGCACCCTGGGCGGAGCGCTCGTCAGCAATGCCGGCGCTTATCGCAAAAATATCGCCGATCTGCTGATCGACTTGCAAGTAGTCTATCAAGGAGAACGGCTGACCGTCTCGCCCGACTGGATGCAGTTCTCTTACCGAGACAGTCGGCTGAGACAGAATCCGGCTCTGCCCATCGCGCTCTTAGCGGTCAGGATGAAGCTGGCGCCAAGGGATACGCGCAAGATTTTTGCCGAAGCCCGAGAGTACCAACGGCGCAGAATCCTCAGCCAGCCGCCCGGCCCGAGCGTCGGAAGTTTCTTCAAGAACGTCTACGACAACGCGCTGGCCGAGAAGATTGTCGAACTGCCCGAGGGCCATAAAGCCGCAGGCGTAGTGCCCGCAGGCTACTTGATCCAAGCGTGCGGATTGAAAGGCCTGCGATTGGGGGGAGCGGGCTTTAGCGGAAAGCACGCCAACTTCATCCTCAACTTTGGCGGCGCGACAGCCAGCGAGATCAAGAAACTGGCTTCGATGGCCAAGAAGGCCGTTTATGACAAGTTTGGGGCAATGCTGGAAGAAGAAGCCCTCTACGTGGGCGAAGAAGACGAACAGCCATAATCTAGATCGATGCCATCCGAACCCCGAAGCTACCTGATCGATATGGACGGCGTGTTGGTTCATGGCCGTACCCCGATTCCGGGCGCGAAGGAGTTCTTAGCTAAGCTCAAGGCGGGAGGCCATCGATTTCTTGTCCTGACCAACAATCCGCGCTACACGCCTGGAGACCTTTCCTATCGCCTCGGCGCTGGCGGATTGGACGTGCCGGCCAGTCAGATTTTCACCTCGGCTATGGCGATGGCGCTCTTTCTCAAAAGCCAGCGGCCGAGCGGCACCGTGTTTGCGATCGGCGACAGCGGCCTGACTTCGGCGCTGCACGAGGCCGGTTACATCCTGACCGATCACCATCCCGACTACGTAGCGCTGGGCGAGACCGATTCGTTCGACATGGCGCTCATCACCAAGGCCATTCGCTTGGTCAAGGCTGGCTCGCGCTTTGTGGCGACCAATCCCGATCCTTCTGGGCCGGCGGAGGCGGGCATTGTGCCGGCCTGCGGCGCGGTCGCGGCCATGATTCAAACGGCCTCGGGCGTCGCGCCGTTCTTTGTGGGCAAGCCAAACCCTTTGATGATGCGGATGGCGCTGAACTATATCGGCGCGCACAGCGAGAACACCACCATGATCGGCGACCGGATGGACACGGACATTATCGCCGGAGTTGAGACGGGCTTAGAGACGGTGCTGGCGCTGACGGGCATCGCCACTCGAGAGGACGCGCTCCGCTACCCCTTCCTGCCGACCCGCATCATAGAGTCGATCGCCGAGTTAGACCCGTAGGTATAATCGCCATCGTGAAGCATCTTCCAATCCTGCTCGCGCTCTTTGCGTTCGTCGTCTGCCAGGATCGCGCTCAAATAGAGCGGCGAGAGACGTTCGAGATCGTCTGGAGCCGCGTCAACGACAAATTCTACGATCTGACCTTCAACGGCGTCGATTGGAACAAAGTCAAGACCGACTACGCGCCTAAGGTGGAGCAGGTCAAGGACGATGCCGAGTTCTACGCCCTGATGACGCAGATGCTGGGCGAGCTGAACGCGTCGCACTTTGGGATCATCGGGCCGGGAGCCATCGACATTGACGAGGTGATGTCGCGCAAGGGCGATGGCGAAACGGGGCTTGTAGTAAGAGACATTGGCGGCAAAGCCGTAGTTGCGCAAGTGGCTGACGGATCGGCGGCCGAAAAAGCCGGAATCAAGCCAGGATTTGAAATCGTCAAGATCGATTCGTCTGAAGTGGCTAGGCTAAGAGAACGGCTCTATACGCGCAAAGAACGAGAACCGATTCTAAAGTTCTTGTTCGCCATGGCGATCGAGAGCCGAATGTCAGGAAAGACGGGCGACAAGATCGAGTTGGAGTGCATCGACCTCTCTGGCGTTTCAAAGACCATCGAGATCGAATTGCAGAGGCCAAGAGGCGAACTGGTGCGCTTTGCCGAGCTTCCCCCAATACGCGCCATTCATGAGAGCAAGAAACTCCCCAACGGCATGGGCTATGTCCGATTCAACATCTTTCTGATGCCGCTGCTAGAGCCGGTCAAAAAAGCCATCGCCGAGCACAGCGCCGCTTCTGGACTGATCATCGACTTGCGCGGCAACATGGGCGGATTGGGCGCGATGGCGATGCCGATCGCCGGAATGCTGTTCAAGGAACGCAAAGAGCTGGGCGCCATGAAGATGCGCACTGGCGAGATTCGGTTTCTGGCTTATCCTCAGGAGCAATACTACGGCGGCCCTGTTGCGATCTTGGTCGACGAAACCTCGGCCAGCACATCGGAGATACTGGCCGCAGGACTGCAGGAGTTGAGCCGGGCGATCGTAGTCGGCAACCCTTCTGCCGGGGCGGTGCTGCCATCGGTCGTGGAGCGACTGCCCAATGGCGCCCGGCTGCAGTATGCTTTCGCCGATTTCCGAACCCCTAAAGGCGTGCTTTTAGAGGGAAAGGGCGTAAAGCCAGATGTAGTAGTAAACCTAACCAAGGAATCGCTTTCGAGCGGCAAAGACCCCGTGCTCGAGGCGGCTATCGAAGCGCTGTCCAAGAAACAATAGGAGAAAAAGAGATGAGAAGACACGTGTTCGTACTGTGGTTCGCCCTTTTGGGCTTGAGCGCAGGCGCCCAGACGCCGACCGTCGAGTCGATAATGGACAAGTATATAGAAGCCTCTGGCGGCCGCGAGGCGATGCAGGCGGTTAAGTCGATGCGCTTAAGCGGCAAACTCACCATCAAAAATCAAGGCATAACCGGCGCGATGGAAATCTCGTTCAAAGCGCCCAACAAAGTTTTCGTCAAGCAGGACATCACGGGCATCGGCTCGGTTCAGCAGGGCTTTGACGGCAAGACAGGATGGGCGCAGGATCCCTTCTCTGGCCTGCGCGATCTAGAGGGCGCCGAGTTGGAAGCCCTGAAGCGGGAAGCCTCGCTGGAATCGGCTCTCAACTGGAAGCAGCACTTTAAGAAGTGGGAGTATCTTGGCGAAGAGAGCGTGAAGGATAAGAAGGCCCACAAGGTTTCGTTCGAACCAAAAGTCGGCAAGCCCGTCGTCAAGTTCTTCGATGTCGAATCGGGCCAGTTGATCCGTCAGGACGGCTGGAGCGAGAGTCCGATGGGCGAGGTGCCGGTTTCGACCTACCTAAGCGACTATCGCAAGGAGGGCAACATAACCATGCCCTTCAAGATGACCGCTTCGATGGCGCAGGTCGAGATCGAAATTCAGTTCAGCAAACTGGAGACGAACATTGGCATCGAAGACAAGATCTTTGTCAGGCCTGGCGGAGCGCCAAAGGACACAGAGGACAAGCCGCTGTCGCTGAAGTAAGATAGAAACATGGCCAGCCGCCGCGCGCTGTTCGCCGGAGTAGCCGCGCTGACTGGCTTGAGCCTTCTCGCCTCGCTGACGATCGGGGATCAACCCATCCCGGTCGGCGACGTGTGGCGGGCCATTGTCGAGCGGGGCGGCGACGATCCAAACTTGGCCATTGTTTGGGAACTTCGGGCGCCCCGCGCGCTGCTGGCTTTGCTGGCCGGACTTGCGCTGGGAGCGGTCGGTGCGGCGTTTCAAGGCGTATTCCGCAACGCTTTGGCCGATCCATACATTACGGGCGTCTCGTCGGGCGCGGCGCTAGGCGCGGCCAGCGCGACCTTGCTTGGATGGGCAGAATCGTGGTCGCGACAGGGCACAATGGGGATTGCTTTTCTCTCCGCGTTGGCGACGCTTCTGGTGGTTGCGGCCATCGCGCGCCGCGGCGGGTCGCTCGATCCCAACTCCTTTCTTCTGGCGGGCATCGCGCTTGGATCGACGCTGTGGGCCGCCATAACGGTGATCGTGCTGTGGTCGGGACAGGACTACAGCCGGGTTATCTATTGGCTGATGGGCGGGTTTTCGAGCGCGGACTGGTCGATGGCAATCGCATCCCTGCCTCTTGCGTTTCTGAGCGTTCTCGCCTTGCTGATGGTCGCCGGCCAGATCAACGTCTATTCGTTAGGCAACGACACGGCTCAACACTTGGGGGTCGATCTGGAGCGCCTAAAGTGGATCGCCTTAGGAGCGGGATCGCTTGCGGTCGCTGCGGTGGTCTCCTTCTGCGGCATTATCGGGTTCGTCGGTTTGATTGCGCCTCATGCGGCCAGACGACTAGTCGGAGCGGACCATCGCAGCGTCATGCCCTTAGCCGCGATGTTGGGCGGCATCGGATTGATCTGGGCGGACTGCGCGGCCAGAACGATCGCAAGGCCTGCGGAACTGCCGGTCGGCGCGCTGACCGCGCTGATCGGCGCGCCGTTGTTTATTGTGCTGTTGATGAGACGAAACAGGCACGATTGACTCTTTACTTTTGATCGACATAGAGCCTCTTGATCTTGATCCATCGGGCGCGGACCGCTTCGACTTCCCGATCGTCCGCTTGCAGTCCCAAGCTCTTTGCAAAATGGAGGAGTTGATCGAGCGCCCGGATCTTTTCTTGAGGCGTCATGGCCTTAAGCTCTTCGGCGCGAATCTCGGCCGCCGCGGCAAAACCCGCTCGCCGCCTTCGTGCCAATTCTGGATCGATCTTCACGATCGAATGGTACCTATTCTGCCTGGAACAGCGCCAGCGCCTCCCTCGCCTCGTCCGACATCGCGTCCTCTTCGTCTAGCCAGTCGCCGGCCGGAATTTCGGCGCCAGCGTTCAGCAACAGCCGGACGCATTCGGCATAGTCGGTCTCGCCGGACGGCGGGCAGTTGATCGAGCCGTGCAGGGCCCATCCGAGGGGGGTCGCCTTGTACCAGCATTCCTTGCGATTGGGATAGGCGCCGCGCGACAGCAGCTCGCCCACAATCTCGGCGCGGCCTCTCCAAGCGGCTTGGTGCAAAGGCGTGGGCGGACCCTCGTTCGCGTCGTCCGATTCGCCATGAACGCTCAACCCCTTGTCGAGCAGATTCCTGAGAGCCTCTAATCGACCCTGAGCAGCGGCATCGCCCAGCGCCTCGTAGTAGGTCGCGTTTCGGGAGGCGTCCCAAGTTTCCGGCTCGGCGCTCCCGCCGAACTGCTCCATCAAGCCGACCAGGTCGTCCCTGCCGAACAATCGAGCGAGATGAAAGGACGAGGCGCCCTTCTCGTCCTCTTGATTCGGATCCGCGCCGTGCTCCAGCAGAATCTTAACAAACTCCGCCGAGCGACCGCGCAACACTGCATGATGCAAGGCGGTGCGCCCGCCTTCCCATATTCTGCCTACGGGCGAGACGTAGCCCAGGATTAGCCTCAAGCCCTCTGGGTCTTCAAAATCGATCTTGCGAAACAGCGCTTGATTGAGCGTCAGATCGTTCGGGCCGCGCTCCAAAACTAGCTTGAGGCAATGACAGCCTGGCTCTTCGGCAGCGTGATACCCGGTCTCGTTGTCGTCGATGTTGGCTCCCGCGTCCAGCAATAGGATCGTCGTTTCGGGATCGTTGATCACGCCCGCCGCGCCATAGAGGGCGGACAGCGGCCAATTCTCCCAAAGATAGGCCGCATTGGGGTTTGCCCCAGCGTCTAATAGCATTCGTGCGATGCGGCGGAAGCGGGGCTTGAGAGCTTCGTCGTGCTTAAAGAACCAAGAGAAGCAGGCGTACAACAACGGCTCTCGGTTGGCCGCGCCGCCTTTGCTCATAGCCAGGGCCGGGTCATCCTTCAAAAATCTCTCGACCGCTTCCGCCTCTCCCATCAAGGCCGCCAGATAGATCGAACTGGTCGGTAGATCGGGATGGTCGGTCAATATCCGCTGAATAGCGACCGGGCGGTTGCGATAGAACGAATCGATCAGCGCGAGGTCGCACAGTTTGGCGGCGGCCTCTTCACGGGTCAGGCGGCCTAGCTCGATCTGGGCCTTCAGCGCGGGCCAGCTTTCGGTGCCGTTCTCTCGGGCGATGACCAGCTGTGCCAGATGGAGCTTAGGGTCTCGATCGGTAAGGTCGTAGGGCGCGATGCGTTCGAGCGCTTCAGGGCTTCCCGCGCGCCAGGCTTTTAGCAGCTCTTTAGCCTGCTTTCGAAGTTGTTGCAAATGAGCCATGTTCGCCTCCAATTGGCAGTTTGCCCGCGGTCCGCATGTCGGGCGCCAATCAGGCGATTTGGCTCAATACGATATTGTGGGCGGGCGCAGCCCTTTCCGCGGACCCGGTTGCGCCCCACAAGGCGCGTCCAGATTATAGCCCATCAATGGTCGTCTTTGTCGCCATACAGCGTCTGGATGTAAGAAATTTGGCCCAAGTGGTAGTTAAAGTTCCACCGCGGATAATCCATCATCTCTTCCATCTTAAAGTCGCGTCCGCCGTCGTAAGGCAGCCACTTGGTTTCGGCAAGGCGCTCGTCGGGCATTGTGCGAAAGAGGTCGAAGAGGGTCGCCAGTCGGCGGTTGCACTCGGCTTCGCAGGCTTCGACGCTGTTAAGGCCCTCGGGCGGAGCAGCGGTCTCTTGTCCTTGGATGATGTCGTAGGCCCATTGAGGGCAGATCGCCAGTTCGCGGCACTGATCCAGCACGGAACGACCGTTCTCTAACGGCTTCCAGTCCAGCTTATCGGGCGGAACGACTTTGGCGGCCTTGAACGCATCGTTCGCAGCCTGCTGCGTTACTTCGATCATGTAATCTTGAAGCCTCATGGTTTCTCCTCCAATGGTTGCAAATAGGTGAGCAGGCACTTCCACTCCCCGTCTTGCAGCACAAAGAGATCGGTCGAGCGCTCTACTTGCTCGAACTGTTTGCCCTGGTACTGGCCGGCGGTGGAGATTTCGGCGATCACCAGACCGCTCTGCCCTGTTGCGACGGTTTTGGAATCGCGGATGTCCATTTTGCTGTGCGAGAGTTCGCCGGAGCGCAACAGGTATAGAAAGGTCTGCTTGGTCAAGACGTTGCAATCCGAGCCGGTCAGCATCCAGTCGTCGTGCATGTAGCGCGCGATGCCGTCCAGGTCGTTTGCGGCCAGTGAAGCGCACCAGTCGCGCTCTGCTTGGATCAGAGCGTTGGACAACTCATCCTGCATAGATGAAGAGTACCCTGCGCACGCCTTATGAGCCTCTACCCGGAGAGATTCGCACCTAAAATTGTGCTACAGACCGAAAAAATCCCGTTCCCGCGGGAACGCCAGGCGGAACGCCAGGCTCCCGCCCGGCCCGTTCTCTCGGCTCGCGGGGACGCTCGCCCTCCCGGCCCGATCCGATGGCTTTCGCTCCCCTCCCTAAACTCGCCAGAGTTTGGGGAGGGGATACAGGGGAGGGGCACAATCGCCCGAGACAGACCGATGTTCGCC